>NZ_JBWKKH010000046.1:0-66027 GCF_056431645.1 Saccharopolyspora sp. NPDC045839 | reverse complement strand
GAAGCACTCATCGCCCTGGCCATGCTCGCCCTCGGCGGCCAGCCCCCAACCCTCCCCGGACGCGCCTGAACACCCACGGACCAGTCACAAGAGCCACATAACAGCGCATTATCCGAGGGATGACTTCAAGAACCTGCCGGAGCCGGAGCCGCGTTGATCGGCGACCAGCGGCGACGAGGGCTTAGCGCCAGCTCCGATGTTCCTCAAGTCCCGATTCTGCGGGAGCTACGTTTTCAGAGGGGCTGTCGGTGTCGGTGTTCTGCTGATCGGGCTTTGATCGGCTCCAGGCTTCCTCGAGCCCAGCGAGTAGGGCGTCGATCATTCGTTGGGTGGTGTGGGAGTAGATGCCCTCGACCCCTGGGAGTCGCTGACCGAGTCGCTCGTATTGGAGGGCTTTGTCGACGCGGTCTTCGTTGAGCCAGGTCTTGTGGGTGTGGCGGAGGCAGTGGAAGGTCAGCCCGGGTTGGATGGGTGCCCAGCCCTGCTTCTTGTCCCCGGCGACGGCGGGTTGCCAGACGCGGTCTCGGAAGTTGCCCCGCCGCAGCAGGCCGCCGCGGGGTCCGGTGAAGACGTGGTCGTGGTGCTGGTGGGCGGCGTGTTCTTTGAGGAGGTCGACGAGGAACGGCGGCAGGTGGATGGTGCGGGCGCTGGCGGGTGTTTTCGGTGGGCCGAGTTCGAGTCGCCCGGCGATCTCGTGGAGTGATCCTTTGTCCTTGTCTACGGTGATCATGGCGGTGCTGCCGAGCTTGACGTTGTGCCATTGCAGCCCGGCGAGCTCGCCCCAGCGCATCCCGGTGTACGCGGCCGTGATGATCAGCGTGCGGTAGTAGGGGCAGCGGTCTGCGATGCGGAGGACCGCTTTGGGGGTGGCGGCTTGTTTGCGGCCTGTCGGGTCGAGGTTGAGCTTGAGCCTGCGGCAGGGGTTCTTGCCGATGTATTCCTCGTCGGCGGCTTCGCTGAGGATCATCGACAGCAGCGTGACGATGTCGGCGACCGTGGTGTCGCCGATCTGGCGACGGAGCTTCTTCACCCACTGTTTGATCTTGATGGGGGTGATGTCGGCGAGTGGGGTATCGGCGAACTTGGGCAGGATGTGGTTTTTCAGGTGTGAGGTGTATTTGGCCCAGGTGGCGTCGGCGACGTCGTGGGCGTCGCGCCAGATCTCGGTCCACTCGCCGAAGGACATCTGGGCTTTGCGTGGGTCGGTGAAGGTGTCCTTGCGCATCGTGTATTCGATGTCGGAGACGCGGTTGTTGGCTTCTGTCTTTGTGGCGAATCCGGTTTCGGTGCAGAGCTCACCGTTGAGGTAGTACCGGACGCGGAATCCGGTGCCGTGTTCTTCACTCCATGCCATGGGACGCAGCTCCGTTACAGGCGGGTTTCCTGGTCGGCCGGTTGGCCGGGGTGGTCAATGGACGCTCTGATGTGCGCAGAGAGCAAGCGGTATGTGTTCAGTCGCCGACACGGGAGTTGCTCTGTGTCCGTTGAGGACTTTCACTGCCGAGGCGTGAACGTCGCGGTAGCGCGACTTCGTGATCAGGCTGGACGGGTCGGATCTGCTGAGGAAGCACGGCCACGGCGGATGATCTCGTTGAGGTCGTCGTCGGAGAAGCGAAGGTGTTTACCGAGGAACGTGCAGGGGATGGCTCTGGCGCTGGCTTTGCGACGGAGCCAGGATTCCTTCACAGCCAGCAGCATCGCGGCATCGGCAGGGGTGTGAAGGCGAGCCTGCCGGGGGCGTTCGCCATTGTCGGTGCGATGCCGCGGTGCCTGTGTAGAGAAGCCTTGTTGCGGGTGGTGAGTGGTGTTGTCCTTCGGCATATGAGATCGCCCGTTCTGCTGGCGTGCGATGTCCGGTGGGCGGCGCTCGGTGTGTGAACAAGCGACGACGAAGCCGGCGGAGTGCCGGGAGCAGTGGTGTCTGCTCCTGGAAGCGAGTCAAGGAGTCTCGTCAGCGGTTCAGTGCCGCCGACGCCGAGTCGTTCGGCTGGGGTGTCACGCCGCGCGTTCCTCGCTTATCGGGGCGTCAGAACGACAGGACCATGGCGAGCATCCGTCTGGCTCGGGCTCCTCGTCCGCTGACTGCAGATGGGGTCCGGTGTGTGGGGGTCGAGGTCCACTTCATCCAGCGGCATGCAGGAGCGGTGCAGGAAGTACTGCCCGCGCAGCCGATGACCTTGGGTGGTGGCGTGGGGGTAGCCGTGTCGGATGGCTTTGTCGAAGTCGACTGCTTCTGCCCATCCGTCCGGATCGTGGTCGCGAATCCACCGCCAACCGGCGTTTCCGTGAAAGGGGCACCCCAGGCACGATGATTTCACGGTCTGCCCGAAGCCTTGCGCTGTGAGGTAGTCGGCACAAGTGTCGCGGTCCCACCCGAGTTCCAGCAGCGGGAACCTGTTGCGCAGGTAGCGCACGTCGGCGTCCTTGGCTCGATGGACTTCGTCGGTGCTGATCCCGATGGCCTGCTCCGCATAAACACCGGAGGGCACGCGTCGGGGGTGGGGATAGCCCAGAAGCTGGCGCGCGGCCTTTTTCAGCGGAACGATCTTGTACTCGCTGGTGCACTGCCGCCGGGCGAGGCCTTTCGACCCGTCCGCGTTGAGCACGTGCAGCGGCATGGACACGAACCGGTGACGGGGGTCCAGTGCATCGGTTTTGATGTTCCCGGCTGAGACCGTACGTACCGGGATGCCGAATCGCCGCGCGTGGACGCGTAGCCGCTCGAGGTTCGCGTAGACCGCGCGCGGTTCCCATCCTGTGTCGGCGAACAGCGCGTAGTCGAATCGCGAGATCGCCCCTTCGCAGGCCAGCAACAGCACCGCTGTGCTCTGCACGCCGGCACCTAAGGACAACAGCCGAAGAGCCGGGCCGGGATCGTGGTTCGGGATCCGGTGAGTCATGCGGCCCTCACCTGCCACGCATCGTCGGTGAGGGTGGCGAATTCAGCCAGGAGCAGTGCTATCGCGTGGGCGGCTTGTTGGGGGATGACACCGTTGCCGAGCGCGCGGAGTTGGGCGGTGCGGGGCAGGGGGAGGTCGGTGACCCAGCCGGGCGGGAGACCCATGAGGTGTTCGACGAAGCATGGTGAGAGGACGGGGCGGCCGTGCTTGCCCGGCTGGGTAGGAAACGGTGTGCGGCGTCTGAGTATTCGTTCCCACCGGTGCATCGCGGCGGCATAGACACCCCAGTCCACTACGTGATCACCGGCTTCGGCCGGCGGCTCATCGTTTCTTGTGGCGTCGTTTTCGGTCAGGAGTTGTTGCCCGGGTTGGTGAGGAGACGGATGACTGCTGAGGGCAGCATCAGGTCGCCTTTGGAACCGCGTTGCGCCGGGCATCCCTTCGTGCCGTCGGTCGCTCGGGGTGTCGGCAACAAGACCTCGGGGGCCACCAACGGCAGCACCTGCTGCGACAGCGGCGGACGAAATCCCGTTCCGGCTTGCCGTCCGGGTGTTCCGGTGTCCGAGGCTCGCGGAGTGGGGAGAAGTCGTGTTCGGGCGGGCAGTGATGGGCCGCCCTGCTGCGTTCGACGGGTGCAGTTCTTGGCGTCCGACGCTGTCGGTGTCGGCAGCAGCCGTAGATGGTCCAGTAGGGAGGGGCCGCCCTGTCTGCTGGCAGCGCTGATTCCGTTGGAGCTTCCGTCGTGCGCGGTGGGTGTGGGCAGCACCGGTCTGGTCGTGGTGGGGCCAGGCGAGGAGGAAGACGCGTTCTCGTCGATGCGGGGCGCCGATATCGCTGGCGCGGACGCTTCGCCATGCCGCGTCATACCCTGCTTCGGCCAGGTCGCCGAGTACTCGGTGCAGGCCACCGTTTCTCCAGCGGAGCGCGGCGACGTTCTCCACGACGAACAGTGGTGGTCGTAGTACGCGAAGACCCGCCATGATGTCGGTCCACAGGCCACTGCGTTCGCCTTTCTCGATGCCTTTGCGCCGCCCGGCGCCGGAGATGTCTTGGCAGGGGAATCCTGCGGTCACCACGTCGACTCGTTCCACCTCACGCCAGTCGATCGTCCGGAGGTCCCCGAGGTTGCGAGTGGTGGGCATGCGGTGCGCCAGTAGTGCGGCGATGTGGGGGTCGGGATCGGCGCACCACGCGATCCGGCCTCCGCCGAGCGCGGAGAGGACACCGAGGTCGAGTCCGCCATAGCCGGTGCACAACGATCCCACGACCGGCCCCGCGGTGGCCGTGACGGACAACGTCGCCGCGGACGTGGGCACGGGCCGGGCGCTCATGCGGCCCAGCCCTCCGGGTCGCCGCCGGCCACCATTGCGGCGTGTTCTCCGGTGGAAGTGTCCACGAAGGACAGCGGGCGGCGCTTCGGGATTACGGGACTCGAGGGCGGGCGTCGGAGGATGAGGACGTCTTCGTGGGCGATGGCGCGGACGGGGATGCCGTGGGCGCGGAGTTTGCGGATGTAGTCGAGTTGGAAGAACGAGGTGCGGGGCACCAGGCGGCCGCCGCGGACTCCGGCGAGCAGAGCGACGCAGCGCTGGACGGGTTCGAGTCCGGCGTTGATGGCGGCGTCGAGGGTCAGGGACGGGAAGTCGATGAGTACGCCGTCGTGCCGGAAGGGGCGGGTGGTGATCGCGACGATCCCGCCGGGCCGCAGCAAGGGGAGGGCGGCGGTGAGGATGTCGGTGAAGCCGCGTAGCAGGGTCGGCAGGCTGCGGTGTGCGAGGTTGCTGCGGTCGTGGCTGTAGCGATAGTCGCGCTTGCGGACCCCACCCGATGCTGCGGTGATCTGGCCGTGGAGGCTGGCCCCGTAGGGCGGGGAGGTCACCAGCAGCCCGACGCGGGCGGTGTAGGCGCCGGCGAGGCGGGTGAGGGTGTGGCGGGCGTCGCCGTGCAGGACGTGGGCGGTTGCGGTGGCGCCGGACTGGGCGGCCAGGGCGAGGTTGGCCTGGGCGACGTCGACCCAGCGTTGTTCGTATTCGACGCCGATGGCGTCGCGCCCGCGGTGGACGGCTTCGACGAGGGTAGTGCCGATCCCGCACATCGGATCGAGCACGAGGTCGCCGGGCGTGGTGAAGGCGGTGATGGCATGGGAGGCGATCGCGGGCAGCATCTTGGCCGGGTGGGCGGTGGACTCGGGGATATAGCGCCCACGCCGCTGGGTCCGCGCGACCTGCTGGGCGGTGGGCCACACGGTCACCGGCAGCTCCCGCAACGCGCCGCTGCCCCGCGGAGTCGGCGCGGACGACGAGTGGATGTGGTTCATGCCTGGCCTCCGGTCGACGGGGCTCCTTGTGCGAGGAAGATCAGGACATCGGCATGCGCCGGAACGTGGACCGGGTTGCGCCCCGACACGGGCCCGGTGGCCGCGCTGCGGTCGTCGGGGATGAGGAGGCGGTCGTCTTCGACGTGGGCGAGCACGGCGATGACGTGCTGCAGATAGGCCAAGCCGGCGGTTTCCGCGGCGGTGATGACCGCGCCGGCGTGGTTGGCGAACCGCCCAGGACCGGCGGGGTTGGCGGTGATCACGGCGAGCACTCCGCCGGGCCGCAGCCACCGCGCCCAGGACACATACGGTTCACCGGCCGAGATCAGTACCGGCGCGGGAAGCTGGCAGGCCACCACCAGATCCACCGACCCCAGCGGTGGCCTGTGCCCCACACACTGGGGCCCAGCGGACCCGGGGCGGCCCGCCGGGGTGTCACCGGCGGACGTGGTGGGAATCGGAGCGGTGCGAATGTGTCGGCCGGTCGCAGAGTCGACAGAGGAGGCGGACACATCGGTATCGGTCGACGTGACGACAATGCGGCCTCGAGCGGGACCGAATTCCTCGATCACGCGACGGGTCAACCGCTGGGAAACACTCCGCGTGTCTCCGGTTGAGCTGCTCGGCTGGGGCACGCACAGCCAAATCCCCAAAGGAACGGGCGCACTCTGGCCTCGGTTTCCTTTACTGTTCTTCGGAGGTGCCGGCGGAGCCTTGATCGTGGCGGAATTCCGGGGCATGGGTGTCATGCGTGGTTACTCCGATATCGGCTGCGGCGAAAGGTTCTGACACCCTCCTAAAGCGCACCCGAGTCGCTGGATTCACATCACACTGCCCAAATTTTCTTGAACACGACCACGCCCGGTATCTCTATACCGGTGCGGGCTGAGACCGGAGTGTGGTCCTCCACGGCGTGATCGACACCACGCAGGCGCCTCGTGTTTCTCAGATCGCCGCGACGAACACACGACGGGCGGTTGGTGATCAGACACGGGGGAGTGGCGTCAGGTCATGTGGTGATGCGTTGAGGGTGCCGGTACCTCGACCGAAGCGCTCTCGTCGGTCCGGGCGGCTGATCATTCGCGCCGGCGCGGGCGGAGGTGCTGGACCCCTCCGCGCAAGACGAGAGAGTGACGCCGCCGCACCTCACCTCCGCGTACCAAAAACTCAGCGACGTGATCGAGTTCCGCTCCGCAGCGCGCGATGGAGATGCGGTGTGGCAGCCGCGACATCCGCTGCGGTCTCGCGACCAACCCGCAGCGTTCATGATCCCGTTGCGTGTCTCTGCGCTACCCGGACAGCTCTCCAGTGCTTGGGGATCGGGTGATGAGACATGGTCTGGTGGGGCGCGTGCCGGGATCGGAACGGAACGCGCCTCGATGACGCACGTGGGTGGCCTGGCTGAAGGGCTGTCGGCTCTGCGGTCACGGGTGTACGGGTGAGGCTTACGGGTGGCGCTTGCGGGGCCGGGAAGGGAGCTCCGGCGGGAGAGTCCAGGTCCCGTACCTGAGCTTTTTCAAGGTTTTTCTCGGCAGCTCGCTGCTGTGGTTCAGGGATCTTGTTGTTTCCTGTCGTTTTTCTTGCATCGCAGGTCAACCGCACCCTTACAGCCTCGCGTGGTGCTGGGTTTGTCGCTTACGGATGACCAACACCGGTCCTTACACGGTCCGGCTGGGGATCGTGGTGTGAGGGAAGGGTAGGTCGGGTTCGGCGGCATGGAGGGCGTCGTTGTTCACCCTCGGCCGCCGGGATCGGTGGCCGGTTCGCGGGAAGGCCGTGCCGCCATGACCGAACCAGATTTCGCCGAGTGGGTTGACCTGGACGCCGCTTCCGAGGAGCCGCCGGAGGGCGGCGAGGACACGGTGTGTGATCTCGATGAGGAGGACGAACCGCTCCCGCCGCTGTCGGTGCTGAACGAGGCGGAAAACGCCTTCCGGCTGCTGACCACCGGCCCGGAACCCCTGGCGGTCGACGGCGCCGCGCTGGGGCATGGGCTGCCTGCCCGGCTGGTCCCGTTGCGGGAATTGCGGTCGGTGCTGCTGCATCCGGGGACCTCGCATGCCGCGCGGGAGGCCGCCTGGCGCGAGCTGGTGCACAAAGCCCAGGCAAACGGGGCGGTGTGGGTGGTGGGCGCGGTGGGAGTGGCGCTACCGGGCTTGCGCAACATCGCCGGACAGCTCGCCACCGGCTACACCGGGGACATCGCCGAGGTGGACGCGGCGGTGCTGGCCGGGTTCACCGAGCGGATCAAAACGATCGATCCGGATGCGGGCATGCTGGCGGCCCGGCTGGTGTGGGCCGCGCAGCGCGCCGGCGCGAAGACACGGGCGGCCGAATGGGAGGCCACTGGTCGTACGGTGCCATTGCCGGAGTCGATCGAACCGCCGCCGCCGAGCGGGCATCCCGATTTGGTGCTGGCCGAAGCCGTCCGAGACGGATGCCTCACCCAGCGGGAGGCTGCGGTCATCGGGGCGAGCAGGTTGGAAGGCCTGTATTTGCGGGAACTGGCCGGCCCGTTGGGTTTGACGTATCGGCAGATCTGCTATTTGCGGGAAAAGGCCGAACGCAAACTCGTCGCGTATCTCACCGACGGTGCGGCGGAAAGAATCTCCGCCGCCGATTGTGAATCCGCGGCGTAGGTCTCGCTTTAGAAGGGTGAGGGAAAGCAGGGCCGTGCCATTCGTACACGAATCCCTGAGTTGATCGCGATACGCCCATCACATGGCCCTGCTTTCCCTTGCTTGTCAGAGAGGGAGGAGCCCCCGTGCGGCCGCTGCGTTGTTTCTCGCGACGGTGCGTGGAGGGGTCTTGGAAAGGGGACGTGAGCATGCTGTTGCCGTCACCGCGCCGCCGCGTTCTCTCCACGCTGATGCGCGGAAGGGTGCGCCGGTGCGTGGTGGTCGTGGTGGTGGCCGCGGTGTTCTGGGGCGCGGCGCCAGGGTGGGCGTGGGCCGAGACACCGCAGGATTTGCACAAGGTCGTGGAGAATCTGCGCGGCTATCTGGTGGGGTTCCTGGCGGCGTTGGCGACGTTGTTCCTCACCATCGGTGGTGTCCGGTACCTGGCGGCCGACGGGGATCCGGGGCAGGTCGAGCGAGCGAAAAAGAGCCTGCGCAACGCCTTGATCGGCTACGGGTTCGCGGTGCTGGCCGGCCCGATCCTCGCGGCCCTGCAACAGGTGGTGGGCACCCCATGACCCACCCCCATCCCATCGCCCGGGTATCGGCGGCCGCTCGCCGCCGCCGCATCACAGCCGCCTCGATCCGAGGCCTGGTGCTGGTCGTCCTCACCGCGGCGGTGGCGCTGATGGTCACCGGCCACGCCCACGCGCAGCCCCAACCGACTCCACCACCGCTGCCGCTGCCAACCGGCCAACCCCCGGCGCCGGGGGAGTTGCCGGGGCACCGCCCGGCCGAGCCCTGGACCGTCCCCCTTCAGCCGTCGTCGGAGGTGCCGATGGTCCCGCCGGGACCGGATGATCCGTTGCCGCCGGGCTGGGTGAAACCGGAGCCCTTCGACCCCGAGTGCGCCGGGTGGCAGATCGGCTGCGAGCTCATCGATGCGATCCATCAGTGGTTCATCGACGTGGCCGCCGACGCGACCATGCCAAGCCTGGACATGATCAGCGACTCCCTGCTGCAGGTGCCCGAGCTGACCACGGTCGAGCAGGTGACGGACCTGTGGGAGATCAACCGGTGGATCGCCAACACGGTGTTCGTGCTGTTCATCGTCGCCGGCGGCATCGTGATCGCCTCCCACGAAACACTGCAAACCCGCTTCTCCGCGCGGGAAGTGCTGCCGCGAATCGTGACGGGGTTCGTCGCGGTCAACGCCAACCTGCCGGTGATCGGGCAGTCGATCACCGCGACCAACACCCTGGTGAAGGCAGTATTGGGCGAGAAGACGATGGGCGGGGTCGCCACCCACATCAAGACCACCATCGAGGGCTCGCTGCGACAAGACGCCCTGTTCGCGGTCGGGGTGGCGCTGTTCGTGCTGGTCCTGATCCTCGTTCTGGTCGCCGGGTATGTGGTGCGGGTCGCGTTAACGATCATCGTGGTGGCCGCCGCACCACTGGCGCTGGCCTGCCACGCCTCCCCGTATTCCGAGGGGATCGCGAAGCTGTGGTGGCGGATGCTGCTCGTGGTCTTGGCCATCCCACTGCTGCAGTCCCTCACCCTCGTCGTCTTCGTTGATCTGTTTTTCGGGCCGTCGCATCCGGACATGCTGGGAGTCGGCGGATCGCTGATGGGCCTGCTGGTGAGCGTTGTGCTGTTCGGGATCATGATCAAGATCCCGAAGTGGTTGCGGCAGCAGGTTGGGCTCGGTGGCCGGTCGGCGATCGCTTCGATCGTGAAGGTCGCGCTGCTGGCCAAAGGCCTCAGCCTGCTCACCGGCGGACGTCTCGGCCGCGCCGGCCTCCGCCGCGGTGCTGCCGCGGCGGCGGCGCCCCGGCCCTCCGGGGCCGACACGGCGGGGATGTCGTGGTCGGATGTGTTTGGCACCCCGGAGTGGTTCCGCACCCGGCTGACCGACACTCCCGACGAATCCGCGGAAGCGGGGCAGCCGGGTGGTTTTCGGCGGTGGCAGCAACACCACCTACAGCGGTGGACTGAGAAGCGAGCCCGCGCGGCGGGGCAGGCGCGAGAGGCCGCGATCCGGGCCTGGTCGAAGCCACAGGCGATCTTCCCGCACCGGATCTCCACCGACCCTGAACGCCTGTCCACACCCGCCCAGCGGCAAGGGTCGACTCCATCGCGGATGTCGCGGACACCGCAGCGGATATCCACCCCGGCCAGGTCCATGGCGGGCACCCCGCCGCGCGGGGCGGCGACACCACCGCAGACGGCGTTCACCCCACCGTCGGGCGCGATCACCCCGGATGTCCTGAGGAAGACCCCGGAATCGGCGCAGCCCGCGCCGCCTCTGGAACACACCCAGCGCCGGCAGCACCGTCGCACATCGAGTCCGGACCCTGCCGCCTACACCCCGCCCCGGATCTCCAGCCCCACCCCACCCGCAGCGGTCCAGCCGCCCCGGATCTCCAGCACACCACCGAGCAGTGGGGTCCCGGAGCGGATTTCCGGCGAACCATCGCGGATTTCCCAGACCCCGGCACCGACCGGGACGGTGCGACCGGCCGAGGATCTGTCTGAGTCGCCGACACACCGTGTCCGCCGCCGCGCCACCCGCCGCAGTAAGGCGGTTCCGCCGCCGGAGGAGCCGAAACCCCAATCACACGAGCGAACGAAGGAATCGTGATGACCTCTGAGGATGAGCCGGTGATGCGGGCGCGGGTGCCGGCGGACGTGGAACGCCCGGATGAGATCGTCTTCGGCCTCACTGCCCGCCACACTGCTCTGCTCGCGGCGGTAGCGGTCGGATTGTGGCTGGCCTACCTGGCCACCCGCTCGTTCCTGCCGTTCGGGGTGTTTCTGGCGGTGGCGGTTCCGGTAGCGGGTGTGGCCTTGGCGGTCGTGGCGGCCCGCCGCGACGGGCTCAGCCTGGACCGGCTGCTGGCCGCGGCGTGGCGGCATTGCCGTGCCCCGAAACGCCTCGTCCCCGGTGATGGGGTGGTGCGGGAGGTGCCGGGGTGGGTGGGCGCGGATCCGGGCCCGTTGCCGGTGCCACTGCGCCTGCCCGCGCACGCCATCAGCGGTGATGGGGTGGTAGACCTCGGTGCGCAGGGTGCGTGCTGGCTGGTGGCGTGTTCCACGGTCAACTTCAGTCTCCGCACCCCGGGGGAGCAGGCCGCGTTGATCGGCGGGCTCGCCCGCTGGCTGCACTCCCTGACCGCCCCGGTCCAGATCCTCATCCGCGCCGACCGGGTGGACCTCGACCCGCTGATCGACACCCTCGAGACCGGGGCGGGTGGGCTGCCGCATCCGGCGTTGGAGGACGCCTGCCTCGCTCACGCCACGTTCCTGGCCGGGCTGGCCTCGTCGCGGGATCTGCTGCGCCGCCGCGTCACGCTCGTCCTGCACGACCCAGCCCCAGCGGCGAAGGCAGGACCCAGGCTGGCCCGGCGCGCAGTCGAGGCCACCCGCGGGCTGGCGGCCTCTGAGATCACCGCCGCTGTCCTCGACGGCACCGGAGCCCACGCAGTGGTCACGGCAGCCGCCGACCCCCACGGTCCACCCACGACCCAACGCCACACCACCGCTGGCGAGGCGGTCACCGCGACCAGTGGCCTCACCACGGCACTCACCGACACCAGCCGATCTCGGGAGGAATAACACCATGGGTCGGTTCACGCTCCCTGACTTTGCGCGAAAACTCTCGCCCACCAACGACTCTCGCTCCTATACGGACCCGACAGCGGTTGCTGGGCCGGATTCGGTGGAGGTCACCACCCGGCATGTCCGCGTCGGCGACGGCTACACCACGACGCTGGTGATCACCGGTTACCCGGCCGAGGTCGGTGCCGGGTGGCTGGAACCTCTGCTGTGTTACCCCGGGCGGCTGGATGTCGCGCTGCACATCGACCCCGTCCCGCCGGCGAGTGCGGCGTCGCGGCTGCGTACCCAGCAAGGCCGGTTGGAGGCCACCCGCCGCGCCAGAGCCGACAAAGGAGCCGTGTCGGACCCCGAGGTGGAGGCGGCAGTCGGCGATGCGGCGGAGATGGCCGCTGCGTTGGCCCGCGGCGAATCCAAGTTGTTCCGCGTCGGGCTGTATCTCACCGTGCACGCCCGCAGCCGCGACGAACTCGACGCGGAAGTCGACCAGGTCAAAGCCTTGGCGTCGTCGTTGTTGTTGGAGGCGCAGCCGGCGTCGTTTCGGGCTTTGCAGGGCTGGATCTCCACCCTCCCCCTCGGCGTGGACCTGTTGGGGATGCGCCGGAGTCTGGACACTCCGGCGTTGGCGGCGAGTTTCCCGTTCACCAGCCCCGACCTCCCCACCGCAGACCCGTCACCCCACACCCCGGTTGCGGGGCGGTTGTATGGGGTGAACGCCTCGTCGGCGGGGGTGGTGCTGTGGGATCGGTGGGCCCAGGACAACTACAACTCCGTCACCCTCGCCCGCTCCGGCGCGGGGAAGTCCTACTTCACCAAACTCGAAGCACTCCGCTCCCTCTACCCCGACAGCCCTGGCGGCGAGGGGGTGCAGGTGTTCGTCATCGACCCGGAAGACGAATACTCACGCCTCGCCGAGGCGATCGGCGGCACCTGCCTGCACCTCGGCGCCCCCGGTGTGCGACTCAACCCCTTCGACCTCCCCACTGGCGCCGAAAAGGTGCCGGATGCGCTGACGCGTCGGAGCCTGTTCGTGCACACGCTGGTGGCGGTCATGCTCGGCGAACCCCTGACACCACCACAGCGGGCGGTCCTGGACCGTGCGGTCACCGCCACCTACGCCGCGGTCGGTATCACCACCGACCCCAGAACGTGGCGACGCCCCACGCCGCTGCTCGCCGACCTCGCCCAGGTCCTGGCCGCGGACACCGATCTCGTCGGCGCCGACCTGGCCGCGCGTCTGGGCCCGTTTACTTCCGGGGCCTACAAGGAACTCTTCGACGGACCCACCACCCACGCCCCGGACGGGCACTTCGTCGTGCTCTCCCTGCGGGATCTGGCCGAGGAGATGAAAAGCCTCGGCACCCTCATCGCCCTGGACGCGGTCTGGCGGCGGGTCCTCAATCCCCACACACGTCGCCGCAGGCTGGTGGTGGTCGATGAGGCGTGGCTGCTCATGCAGCAGCCCGAGGGCGCGAAGTTCCTGTATCGCATGGCCAAAGCCGCCCGCAAATACTGGGCCGGACTGGCGTTCGTTTCCCAAGACCCCGCCGACGTCCTCTCCACCGACCTGGGTCGGGCGATCGTCTCCAACGCCACCACCCAAGTCCTGCTGCGCCAAGGCCCGCAGGCCATCGACACCATCGCCGAGGCCTTCCGGCTCTCCCACGGCGAACGCGCGTATCTGCTGTCGGCGGCCCCGGGCGAAGCGCTGCTGGTCTCCGGGGCGAATCGGGTCGCCTTCCACGCCCTGGCCTCGCCCACCGAACACGCTCTGATCACCACCGACCCCGCCGAACTCGCCCACCTCGACGCCGCGCCCGAGAGCGAGCTGGAACCGTGATCCCACAAGAGTCCTTTGTGTACATCGACGACCCGGCCACCACGTTCCTGCGCGCCGCCGCCGTTCTCCTCGCGGATCATGTCGTGGCGGTGGCCGCCGCAGGAGGCATCGGCTTGGCCGGATACCTGGCTTTCGTGGCGGCGCGGCGCCGGGCTCGCCGCTGGCACGCGCAGGGCAGGGTGATCACGGTGCTGCCGCCGACGGGGCTGGATCCGGCTGCTGCCTTGGCTGGGGGACGGCGGTTGTGGCGGGACCTCATGGGGATAGCCCCGCCCCGCCACCGCCGCATGCTGCAGGGGACACCGCATCTCGCGGTGGAGTACTGGCTGGCCGGAGGCGAGGATCTCACGGTCCGGATCTGGATTCCCGGCCCGATCGCCCCGGGCCGCGTCGAGAACGCCGTGCGCACCGCCTGGCCCGGCGCCCTGATCACCTACGACCCCACCACCGTCCCGCCCGGGTGGGCGCGTGCGGTGACGGTCACCGGGGGCCTGGTGCGCCCAGAACGCGGCGAGCACCTGCCGCTGCACGTCCCGGAGGCCAAAGAGGACACCGACCCGTTGCGGACCCTGGAATCCCTCACCCACACTCTGTGCGCGGGGGAGTCGGCGGTAGTGCAGGTGTTGGCCCGCCCCGTTGTGGGGCGACGTCTGCGCCGCTACCGCGCCACCGTCCACCGACTCCACCACCACGCAGGCCGGCAGGCCTCACCGCTGCCCCGGGTCCTCACCGGCGTGCTGCGTGCGGTGTTGGATCTGCTCACCCCCGCCCCTGGCACGACACCGCACCATTCGGCCGGTTACCGGCGGGACCAGCTGGTGGCCGAGGAACTGCGCGCGGTGCGGGAGAAAGCCACGCATCCCCAGTGGGAAGTCGCGCTGCGCTACGCCACGGCCACCACCGCCACCGGCACGCCCGCCCACCGTCGGGTGCGGGGGTTGGCCGATGCCCTCTTCGCCGTGTTCACCGTCCTGGCCGGCCGCAACGCCCTGGCCCGGCACCACCTCCGCCACCCCCAGCACGTGATCACCGGCCGCCGGCTGCGGCGCGGGGCGGTGGTGTCGGTCCCCGAGCTGGCGGTATTGGCGCACCTGCCCGCCCGCACCAGCGCACTCGCCGCCGGACACGCCCGCGGCGTGCCCGCACCCCGCGAGGTCACCGGCCGACCCCTCACACCCGAGCACCGCAGGTCAACGCCCCAGACCGCGGCCAGGAAAGAGAGGGGAGGAGAGGGCGGATGAACGACGCCACAGCGGCCGAGCCCAGGTCGCGACGGTTGCGGCTGACCCCGCCAGGAGACCACCGTCGCGCCGCGGCGAAGGTCCTCGGGGCGACCGACGCGGGCCCGGAACTGGAGGTGCTGCTGCGGATCCCGGACGCCCGCCACCACCTGCACGTCATCGGTGCCACCGGCACCGGGAAATCCACCGCCCTGCTGCACCTCGCGCTCGCCGACATCCACGCCGGACGTGGCTGCGCGGTCATCGAACCCCGCGGCGACCTGATCCGCGACCTCCTCGAGCGGATGCCCGCCGAGGCAGGGGAGCGGCTGGTGCTCATCGACCCCGACGAGACCGACGCCCCGGCGTCGCTGAACGTCCTCAACCCCGCCGGCCTCGGCGGGGAAATCGTCGCCGACCAGCTCGTGTCCACTCTCCACCGGCTGTACTCAGCCTGGTGGGGACCGCGGGTCGACGACACCCTGCGCGCCGCCGCCCTCACCCTCATCCCGCACCCCGACGCCACCCTGGCCGACATCCCCGTCCTGCTGACCAACCAGCACTACCGCCGGCAGGTCACCGCCACGATCCGCAAGGAGGATCCGGCTGGGGTCGGTGCGTTCTGGAACGCCTTCGACAACCTCACCCCCACCGCTGCCGCGGCCACAGTCGGCCCGGTGCTGTCGAAGCTGCGCGCGGTCACCACACGCCGGTTCGTCGCCGACCTCTTCGGCACCGCCACCAGCTCCTTCCTACCCGCCGACGTCCTCGACGGCGGCATCCTGCTCGCCCGCCTGCCCAAAGGCGAACTCGGCGAAGACACCGCCCGCCTCGTCGGCTCCCTGCTCGTGGCCTCCCTGTGGCAGGCCGCGATCACCCGCTCCGCGCAACCCGAAATCCAGCGGGCGGATGCCACGATCCTCATCGACGAGGCCCAGAACTTCCTGCACCTACCCACCCCACTCGACGACGCCCTCGCCGAATCACGCGGCTACCACGTCGCCTGGGTCCTGGCCCACCAGCACCTCGACCAACTCACCCCCGCCCTGCGCACCGCGCTGGACGCCAACGCCCGCAACAAACTCTTCTTCGGACTCTCCCCCGAGGACGCCCGCCACCTCGCCCCGCACATCGCACCAAACCTCGGCGCCGACGACCTGGCCCACCTCGCACGGTTCCAAGCCGCCGCCCGTCTAACCGTCCGCAACCACGACACCCGCGGCTTCACCCTGCGCACCTTCCCACCACCGGCAGCCATCGACGGCCGCGCTCAGCAACTCCGGGCCGCCGCCCGCCGCCACGGCCTCCCCCGCGCGGCCCGCGAGGAGATCACCACCCGCCGCCGCTTCACCAGCCACACCCGACCAGCACCACCGAGTACCACGTGCGGAGATCCACCACGCATCCCCGCCTTCGACGATCTATCCGCCCAGGATCAGCAGTAGAGGAGGGGGCTTGCACGCGTCATGACCACCCACCGTCCCCACCGGCGCATGCCCGACGACCGGCGCCCGCCCGCCCCCGACACGTTCACGGTGCTGGGCCGGCTCACCCGCCGCGACCACACGCTGTTGCAGCTGCTGGCCGAACACCACGTCCTGACCACCCAGCACATCACCGCGCTGCTGTTCCCCAACACCGACCGCGCCCAGCGCCGCCTGCTGGCGCTGTTCCGCTGGCACGTCCTCGACCGGTTCCGCCGCCCCGGCTTCGATGACCGCCTCACCTCCTGGCGCTACACTCTCGGCCCGCTGGGCGCCGCGATACTCGCCGCCAGGCGCGGCACCACCCCACCCCGACCCGGGGCGCTGCGGAGCCGCATTCTGCGCCTGGCCGCCCACCCCCACCTCGACCATCTCCTCGGCACCCACGACATCTTCACCGCCCTCGCCGCCCACGCCCGCACCACACCCGGCCACGAACTCGCCCTGTGGCTGGGAGAACGCTCCGCCACCGGGGCCTGCGGCACGCTGTCCCGCCCCGACGGCATCGGCACCTGGACCCACCCCACCGGTGCGGTCACCTTCTGCCTGGAATACGACACCGGCACCGAAGCCCTCACCACCCTGACCGCCAAACTCCACGGCTACACCGAACTCGCCCACGCCGGCGGCCCACAACTATCCACATGCGACACCGTGCATCGGCGGGGGTTCTGGGTGTTGTTCCACCTCCCGACCATCACACGGGAAGCGAACCTACGCCGCCGCCTCGAGACCACCACCGGCCTTCCGAGTCCCGGTCAGCAGTCGGGCGTGGGCGTGCCGTGGGGCATCGCGACCACCAGCGCCGACCACACAACCCACGACAGCCCCGTCGGCGAGGTTTGGCTGGCACTCGGCGACGCACACCGCCGCACCCTCGCCGCACTCACCGATACCTGATCAACAACCTGAACCCGCCCCACCCGTCCACACCGAAAGCCCGTTCGCCGAGCGCTGATACCTCCTCAGCACGGCACCGCCACTGCGCAGGTCCACACCTACGGCGAATCGGTGCGCGTGACCGACACCGTGAGCCGGTGTCGTAGTACTACGATTCAAAATCCCCCTCACCGCAGCGTTTCCCGAACGCTACTTCGCAGAGAACGACCAAGCGCGAGTCCATCCGTTGCCTGAAACGGTTTGTAGCCCGAGAGGTCGATCAGCCCCCGCGACGCGCCACCACCGTCATGCCATCACCCGTCCAGCAGGCAACACCGACGACCGGAGTGCCGCCAGGCGGACAGCCCGTCTCCTGATCTCGTGCAACCCAGGAGTTCATCATGCTCACAAAAATTGGCATCGCTGCAGGCGTGTCTGTCACCTTCTTCGTTGTCCTGATGGTTGCTGCGGTCGGCACCGTCGCCTCACTGTTCGCTGTCGGGAACGGCGGCTCGCTGACGTGCACCCCGACAGCATCTGGACCCGGTGGCGCGGCTGGCTACGGGCCTGAGCAGAACAGCAACGCCGCCACAATCGTCGCGGTCGGCAAGCAGATGATCGTCCCCGAGCAAGGCTGGGTTGTCGCCCTGGCGACCGCGATCCAGGAATCCGGGCTGCGCAACCTCGACCATGGCGACCGCGACAGCCTCGGACTGTTCCAACAACGCCCGTCACAAGGTTGGGGCAGCGCGGAACAGATCAGGAACCCGACCTACAGCGCTACCCAGTTCTACCGACATCTATTGGCCGTGCAAGGTTGGGAGCAGATGAGCGTCAACGACGCCGCGCAATCGGTCCAGCGATCCGGATTCCCCCACGCCTACGGACGCCACGAGCCCGCGGCACGTCAGCTCGCCGGGGCTGTCCATGGCGCTGCCTGCTCGGGCTCAACGAACGGAGCCTGGACCGTTCCCGTCAAAGGCACATGCACCTCGGGCTTCGGCCCGCGCGACGGCCGGTTCCACCGCGGACAGGACATAGCCGCTCCCATCGGGGCTCGTATCGTGGCCGCCAGCAGCGGCACAGTGATCAACTCCGGCCCCGCCAGCGGCTACGGGCTCTGGGTCCGCATCCAGCATGCGAATGGGGTCGTCACCGTCTACGGACATAACAACCGCAACCATGTCCACACAGGACAATACGTTCAGGCAGGGCAGCCGATTGCGGAAGTCGGCAACCGCGGCGAATCCACAGGGCCGCACCTGCATTTCCAGGTTGAGGTCAGTGGCCAGTCCGTCGATCCTGCTAGATTCTACGAGCAGTCGTCGGACCGCCTTTGCAGCTGACGGGCAGAGCGGGTTCGTGTAGTCGTAAAACAAGGCCCCGCCCTGCCCTGGAAGCCGCCTAAAGATTACATGAATTGCTTGGCACTGTTGATTTGTTCTGCCGCCGTGCTCAGTGCATTCGCGACACCTTCTAGACCTGAAAGGTTTCTTGCCGCCTCACTGAGGGTGCCTGCGGTGTCCATCAGACGGATGCGCTGCAAGTGATGTGTCGCTTCGTGGAGCATCGAGGCAGCGTCCGGGTCGACGACCGAGCCCGCCCGGCGAGCTTCACGGAGCTCATCCAGTAGTTCCTGCATCAATGCGGCGGCTTCGGCGTCCGTGGCACGGAGGCGATCGAGGGTGTCTGTGATGTCGCGGTCGCGGTCGCGGAGCGCTCCGGTGATCGCAGCTTCCAGCATTTCCTCGGTTACGGGCCTACCGTGCGAGGTGAATTGGGTGTGGCCCGATTCGACGGATTCCTTCCACTCGTTCAGTTCGCTGACGGTGTATTTCTTCTCGTCGGCGTCGACGGCGCGGTGGTGCTTGGTGCAGAGGTAGATGAGGTTCGGAAAGTCGTTGCGTTGCTCATCGGTCATGTCCTCGTCGTACCGGGCGCCGTCCTCGTGCAACGCGCGAACATGTGCGATTTCGAGCGCCATGCGATACTTTCCGTCGACCTTGTCGAGAAGTGGTGCGTTGCAGCCTGGGTAGTAACAGGTTCGGGTGCTGAACGCGGTGAGCGCGGCCCGTGTGCCAGGAGACAGGTAGCGGCTGGCCATCGACGCAACTCCCTTTCGTTAGTCGCTGCAGTGCGTGTCCTGGCGGAGACGGTATCCTCGTGCACTGACAAGGTCATCGATGTCCTGGTTCAGGCCGAATGTCCCGGCGGTCGTCTAGCTTCACGTCCACGCGGAGGCTGTCTGGTGTGGGTTGGTCGGTTCGATCAACTTCTCCCAGCAGCGGTCATGGCTGCTGCTTTTTCAAGAATTCGTTCCCAGTGCTGCCCCGATCATCGCCAGCGCTGGAACCGTCTCGACTCCAGGCCCGTCAGCGGATATGGCCTGTAGCCACTGCATCCAACACGCCGATGGCGCCACCGTTATCTACGGGCATAACGACCGCAACCGCGTCGGTGCTGGCGCGACCGTGCGCGCGGGGCAACCGATCGCCGAAGTCGGCAAGCGTGGCGAATCCGCCGGCCCGTACCTGCATTTCTAGCTAGAACTTGGCGGCATCCTGGTGGGGCCCCGTTGCGTTCTGTCACCGGGAGTCAGTTGCGCTGCGGTGCGGCCGATCTACTCGGCCGCGGTCCCTCGTTGAGGTTCAGAGAAGGTCTCGCGGCCTGCAGTGACAGCGTCCCGGCTCGCACTTGCTCCGACTGACGGCCAAATATGCCGAGTTTTCCGGGTTTGAGTAGGAATGTCACTCGATAGTATGAACTTGCTTCTCTGGAGTGGCGGTGATTGCTCTCGTCGGCGTCTCGGTGTCCTGCGTTGCTGCTGATCAGGCGGATTCGGTGCACCAACTGCGCACGGTGGGGTTGATGTAGCCAACCTGCACTCGGCAGTAAGGTGCGTTTCTCCTTGGGATGGCGGGGATTGCGTGGTAACAGCCGGCGTTCTCACCAAAACGGACAGCGGACAGCGGGAAGAGGGACATGACGCGACGGAAATGGTGGCCGGTAGTTGCGAGCATCGACCTGGGCACGCATGCCAGTGGCTTCGCCTGGACCACGGTCGAGGACCGGCATGATGATCCCTCTCATCGCCGGATCCACACCTACGCCCAGTGGCCAGGACAGCCGGTGGCCTCGACGAAGACGCTGACCTACCTACTGCTTGACCCCAACGATCAGGTCGTCGCATGGGGGCATGAAGCACATCAACTCGCGATCAGCCGAAGTTCGAACGGGCAGGACGCGGGTTTGCGGCCCGTACACGGCTTCAAGATGGCACTGGGGCGCGATCCCAAGGACCTCGGCGGCGATAAGTCGATGGCGTTGCATGACCGCGAAGCTGGGGCCGAACGGCTACTCGCCCTGTATTTGAAGAAGATTTACGCGCTCGCCGTCGGCGAGATCGGCAAGAGCAACTACCGCGCAGACGAGATTCGCTGGTGCATCACGGTTCCAGCCATCTGGGACGATTACCAGAAGCACCTCGTCCGGCAGGCGGCATTGGAGGCCGGCTTTCCACGGGCGGAGGGTCAGCTGCTCCTGGCTCTGGAACCTGAAGCCGCCGCACAGCACGCCCGTGTGTCCGGGGTTCGTCTCGCATCCGGGGACGACGTGGATGCCGACCTGACGGCTGCAGGAACACGGTTCGTGGTGGCCGACTGCGGAGGAGGAACCGTCGACCTCACCGCTTACGAGATTGACGAACACGGCGGCGGCATGGTCGAGATCGGCAAGGTCTCCGGCGACAGCCGAGGATCGAAGTACCTCAATGTCGCCTTCGAGGACATCGTTCTGAAGGACCGACTCGGAGGCCCGCGCGCGTACGAGCGCCTGAAGCAGCGGTGCCCCGAAGCGATCGAGTACGTGCTCGACAGTTGGGAACGCAACAAGCTCAACATTCGCGTCGGCCACGCCCGGCCGCTCTACATCCAGATGCCGGCCTCGCTCGCACAGCACCTTCCGTCGCGGGTCAAGAGCGCGCTCAAACGCCGTCAGGACGGCGACGCGACCCAGATCATCGTAGAACCCGACGAGATCAAAGTGATCTTCGGCAGGGTGATCCCCGACATCGTCGAACTCGTGGACCAGCAGCTGGATGTCATCCAACAGGAGCGTGGCCCGTTGAACGATGGGGTGGAGTCGGTGTTGCTCGTGGGCGGATTCGCGGCCTCGCCCTACCTGCAGCAGAGCCTGTCCGACCACCTAGAAGGGCGTGCTCGCGTGCTGGTTCCACCGGATCCCGCGGTCGCGGTCCTGGCCGGGGCCGTCCACTTCGCATACCGCCCTGATACCCGAGCACGTAGGGTGCGCTACACCTACGGCATTTCGACATGCAGGCCGTTTGAGGCTGGCGTCGATCCGGAAAGCAAGCGGGTCGAGACCCGTCATGAGATGCTGTGCGATGAACGGTTTTCGGTATTCGCCCGCAGCGGTGAGATCGTCGGTGTGAGCGACGAGCGCAGCTCGACCTACTTTCCGATTGAGGCAACTCAGACAGACATGGATGTCGAGTTGTACCGGACCAGCGACGTCGATCCTCGATACGTGGATCAGCCGGGGTGCACGTACTTGTGCACGGTCAAGCTCGACCTCAACGACGTGATGCACCTGGCGATGAGCCGGCGCAATATCGTGGTCAGTATGAGCTTTGGTGAGACCGAGCTGAGTTTGCGCGCCCACGTTGCCGAGACAGGCGGGGAAGTCAGTAGTTCGCTGGACTTCTCGAGGTTGAAGGCTCTGGCGATCTGATGTTCGAGTTCCACCGCTCTCACAGCGAACCCACCGCAGTGCCAAGGGACTGGGCCGCCGATGAGGTCGAGTTCAGCGATCACTTTCCAGCACAAGGCCACCACACTCAAGAATACGGTTCTGACGATCCGGAAGACGTTCGTGCTCTCCGCAGAAGGAACCGGGAGCTCCGAAAGGCGCTCGCCGAGAGCCAGCAACGCTACCGTGAACTGGAGCAAAGACTGCAGCACGTCCTCAGCGAGAGAACTCGTGACAGGCACGACCTTACGCCGATCGAAGCGACCCGCCACAGCGACATCTCCCGTGATTTCCAAGTACTCGTCGAGCAGGACGCCCAACACCTCGCTCGTCTTCTCCCAGGCTCAGTGGTCGACCGGCGGCAAACGCACTGGGTCGCGAAAGGCATCGCCACGATCTGTCACGCCCTGTTCGCGGAAACTCCGGTATCTCTGGAGACGATGTGCCGCGATCTGCACCTGGCAGAGGTCACCGACGTCGAGCTTGTTGATGACGTCCACGCCCAGGCGACAGCACTGCGCCAGGCCTCCGCGGCCAATTCGCGGGAACACGCCTGGGACTTTGATGTCTGTCCTGGGCAACCACTGGACGCTACCTACCAACAGCCGTGGGGTAACTGCGATCCGCAGCAACCGGTGTGGTTCGTCGTCGCGCCCGCCTACCTTGCTGACGGGGGCCTCTACTGCAAACAACAGGTCTTCACCAGCTGGGCCGCGCCGGGAAAACGCCCGACTTGGCGTGCTCGCTTCCAAAAGAGCAAGTAGTGCTTTGTCGCCTTCCTCCCCTGGAAAGGAGACGACGCGACGGCGAACAATGGGCAAGCGACGCCAACCGGGGCGTGAGCCCCGCTCACGATGGCCAGCCACTGCGCCTATCCACGATCTTCAACTGTGAGCGAGCACGGGACAAGGAGGGCAAAGATGCGCCGGCCCCGATTCCGGATTATCTGCTGTCTGTGCGGCAAGCCGATTTCCCAGGCGTCGGACGCCTATGTCCTGGACGAGGAATGGCAGCGCCGGTTCCCGCAGATGATCGGCATCCTCGCCTGCAACAAGTGCGCGGTCAGCAACAACCAGTGGAAGTGCCGCAGATCTGACGGGGCCTTCGTGGACGGTCACCGGCGCTCGACCACCCAGCCTGAAACCCGTGACCACGACTCCTGGGACCACATTCCCATGCAGGGCACGCACGTCGCGCTCGTGTGCCTGCACCCATGGTCAGGACTGCTGCAAGGCGCCGAGGAGTACCTGCGCTACACGGTGCGGCGCCCTGGCCTCGACCAGGAAGTAGCGCAACGAATCCAGGACGCGCTCAACCGATGGGACACCCAGGTACCAACCGACCCGTTGCCGCCCAGCGCTTGAGCCTGCGTGACCTGAGCACCGCTGTCCCGCGGTCCTTATGGCACCTGATCCTGTTCAACTGGTCCTGAAATGCAATGGCATCGAACTGGTGCAGATCGGCCACGGCCCAAGAACGGCGCCGACATCAGGGTGGCCGTCGACGAGACGGAAACCCTGATCACCCACCCCACGGTCGAGCCGTTCGTGCTGGTGACCAGGGACAGCGACTTCTCGCTGCTGGCATCGAAGCTGCGCGAATTCGGTAAACACATCACAGGCGTCGGTGCTGATATCGCGACCAGTGCCTGCCCGGTGGCGGTGTGCTCAACAGGTTCCCTGCTCAAGCGCGTGGCGCCGTCGTCCGTGCTGGGGGCCGTTGAGTCGTGCGCCGTCGCCTGTAGTCGCGTGATGGTTTCGGTGACCAACGCCCCGCCTGCCCCGCTATCCGTGCTCGGCGAAGCGGTCGGGTAGCTGGGCAGGCGGGCGGGGCGCCTTGTGTCGGGTCAGGCAAGCGCTGCCCGGATCATGGGTGCTGCGCGGTGGGGCCAGTCCCAACCGGTCCTCAGCCAGTGTCCGAGGCGGTGCCAATGCCCTCGGCGGGCAAGCCACAACCACATGTCAGCCCGGTCGAGACGATCGTCGCCGGAGTTCTCGGGAGGCAGGAGCTGAAGTACCAGCGCACCCTCTGGTGTGCGGGAGGGGTTCAGTCGTGCATCCCAGGTACCGCTCAGCGCCGCCAACGCTCCACTGGGATCAGCTTCAGCGTTTTCGATCAAAATGCCGCCGGAGTTTCCGGGCATCCGCATCGACGGTCGTGGCCCCAGCGTGTGGGAGTACCGAATCGACGCGAGCCTGGTGTACGTCTGGGGATCACGCTGGGGATCGCTGGCCGTGACCTGTCCGGGCTCGGTCGGACCCTGTGTGCGTGACGGTCCGGGATTGCGCATCAACATGGCAGAACCTCCCGCTTGGGCAGGGATTGGTCGCAATGCATTGACCCTCCCTGACGTGCCGGCCGCAACAGCAGCAGCGCCAGGATTCCAAGAGTCGACCGTAGTGGGCCAATCGCAGCCGGACCCGGGCTCATGCAGCCGGGGCTCTGGAACGGCAGAGTCCTGTCCAGGAGTCTGTCCAAAGAAGACAGATTTGATATGTAGGTTGGTTTGCTTGACTTTCTGGCTGTATCGAGCGTTCATGGTCGTGTGGCCCGCATCGAACGGCAGCGCACCGGCGGAATACACGCCCCCCGGGGGCATGACCCGACACCATCTCTATTTCAGGAGTGATCTTGTCATGCCCGCCGCCACCGCCGCTGCGTGCTGTGCCCGACTTTGCGGCAGCGACGTTCCCACCGCGCACCGAGGCTGAACAGAAGGTCTGGGCCGCCCTGTGCGCACATCCCGGCGCCAGAGCGTTCCCCATTCCGTTGGACGTCAGGGGCCAGTGACCTCACCGGTGCGGCCGTCGATCCGACAGACCCGCCATCGGTCGGGCGGCACGTCCTGCGGACAGGTGAACCTGTGCAGTCGCCCAGCCACGGTGATCTCCACAGTGGGCACGGCATTGGCCAGCACGCCCTCGCGGGAGTAGTTGACGACCTCCACTAGGTACTCGGTCGCCAACCACTTGCCGATGCGGATCACCTCGCCACCGCCCGGCGATTGGATGTCGCCCTCCAGTTGTGCGAAAGGCTCGGCGTCCAGGCTGCCGAAGTCTTGGTAGTCGACGGTCCAGCGCGGCGGGTTGCCGATCAGCAAATGGAGGTCGAGGTCGTTCGGCGCGGAATTCCATGTGAGGGTGACGGTGCCCGCGCCATCGCGCTCGGTTTCGGCCAGGTCATCCTTCAACGTGGGTAGCCCGACAGCAGTGCGTACCTCTCTGCGGAAGAGGTGCAGCGCGCCGGGGCTCCCCGGTCGGAGGAAGGGGATGAAAGCCGTTCGATCCTGGACGTCGTCGGCCACCTTGTCGACGATCGTCTTCTTCATTCCGGGCCCATAGTTCACGAGGACGACGCGCGCCGCGGGATGCCCGTGCGCGTAGTCGGTCAACGCATCGGCGAAGGACTTGCTGTTGGCTTTGGCGTACTGCTTGCACTCGACGACGAGAGGAACCAGGTCCGCCGTGATCGGGTCCTGCCGCAGCGCGATGTCGGGCTGGATGTTCTCCTTGCGCTTTCCGACGGGATTGGCGAGCGGGGTCCGGTATTCGCACCAGAGGTGAGCGCGTGGACGGAGCTCGTCGAAGGTGGCCAGGTGGGTGCCGCTGAACAGGAACTCGATCCGGCCCTGGGCCGAGTGAATCACCGGTCCCGCGTCCTCGAGCGCGGCGACGAGCCGGGTGGCCACCCAGTTGGAGTAAAGGTCATATCGGTGCTTCCACAGAGGCAGGGACAGCAGCTCCTCCAGACGACGCTGGCCGCTGCGGTGATCGGGGTCGGCGTTGCGCAGCGGCGCCAGCGCCTCCTCGAGGGCATCCGCCAGTTCCGGTCTGACGTCGGTGTCCATGGTGCGGGCCATCGCCTGCAGCAGGAGGGTGAACCAGTTGTCGCTGATGACCACGCGGAGATCGTTCACGGGAAACCCGCTCGGCACCTCAGGCAGCGGGTCACGATCCCCGTAGATGTCCGCACGTCGGCCGAAGACCGTGCGGGCGTCGTGCAGCACCGTGGTCGTGAGCTGCCAGGTCTCCTCGAGGAGTGCGTCCAGCCGAGGCTCGTCGGAACTGGGGCGCTCCGGGAGTTCCTGCGGGAACGGCTCCTCGCGCAGTACCTTCGCGGCGGCGGTGACCTGCGGCCACCGAGACGAACGGTTGTTCTTGGGGTGGTACCGTCCGAACGCGTGCAGCACGTTCCAGAGACCGACCCCATCCGTCCGGCGGAGATCGAATGGCGACATCAGCTCACGGACGATCTCAACTGTGCGCCGGAAGTGCTGCAGGTCGAAGGTCAGCTTCGGGTCCTCGCCGGAAAAGTCGAAGCTGATGTCGAGCTGGTCCGCGCCGGTGATCGCCGCAGCTCGCTCGAACAGCGCCAGGAGATCTGCCCACATGGCGGCGAACGGCTCTGCGACGGCGAAGAACTCGCGGACCAATCGTTCGGTTGAGACGTCCACCAGGGCCTCGCGAATGGGGATGTCCGTGCGTAGCCTTAGCCGCTGCACCAGCTCCGTGACGAGCTCTCGGTCCTGGCCCTCCTCTCGGAGATCTCCTCGCTCGACGAGCTGTCTCCAGAGGTCGGACCCTCGGGTGACCAATTCTCCGTCCATCTGTCCTCCCCGGAACCGACTTGTGATCGACGTGGACGCCTCGATCGTCGTCTGCCACTCGGACGCGCAGCGACGTTCAACAGTCGAGGACCGGTGGCGTCAGCACTCACCAGTCTTCTCTGCTCAGAGGTGCCCAGACTAGTGCTTCCCTCACGGGTCCCTTCACATCCTCGCGGACCGGGTGGCCGTTTCCGCCAGCCCCCACCAACACACCAACAAGGCATGCCCCTCGAGCGCATCAACACCGACTCGATTAGCTCCTGCCCGGCCTCGACGGCAGACCACCCGAGCGCGGGCTCGATAGGGGAATCCTTACGGACACGCCTTGCCACGGGACTCAGTGCGCCACGACCAAGACCAGCAATGTCTCACATAGGTCGTACGGAAAGATTCTCAGTGAAGGGTGGCTAACCGTGACACCCCGGGCCACGCTCGGTCCCCCTGATCCGTTCGCCAGCCCCTGCACCGGCCCGAGCGGATGCGCGGCCCCCATCGCGGAGTAGCCCATCCCCGTAGCTCACGTGCCTGAATTCGAGACAAGCCCGCTACCAAGCGTTCTCGCGTGCACCTAGAGATAACCGGCGGGCCGATGCAGTTCCTTCAATCCACCTTCACCTGGGTCCTGGACCAAGCCGCACACAACGGCAAGCACATCCCGCCCGGCGGAGCCACCCCACCGTCACGCTACAACGCCCACGACGCCATCTACACCGCGTCGTTTTACCTTTGCATGTCCGGCGCCGAACACAAGGACCTCTACCGCGCGATCTTCACCTACAACCACGCCGACTGGTATGTGAAGAAAGTCCTCGCCCAAGCCGACCAGTACCAAGCCGCCGCAACCACACCACCACGCCCTGGCGCGGGCGGCTGGGTGGTGCCGGTGGCAGGCCGCTGCACTTCCGGCTTCGGCCCCCGAGGCGGAGAACCTCACCACGGCCAGGACATCGCCGCCCCCATCGGCACCCCGATTGTCGCCGCCAGCGCCGGAACGGTTCTCGACTCCGGGCCTGCCAGCGGATACGGCCTGTGGATCCGCATCCAACACGCCGACGGCATCACCACCACCTACGGGCACAACCACCGCAACCTCGTCGGCAGCGGCGCGATCGTGCACGCCGGGCAACCGATCGCCGAAGTCGGCAACCGCGGCGAATCCACCGGCCCGCACCTGCACTTCCAGATCGAGCGTGGCGGCATCCCGATGGATCCCGTCGCGTTTTACCACCGGCAGTCAGCTTCGCCGCTGTGCGGCTGACCTTCCCTGCCGTAGTCCCACGCTGAAGCAGCGGGTTCCGGCCGCTCGTGACAATGACAGGAGAAGGACGTTTATGGGGGTCACCGGAAGGCGTGGTCCTTCGGCAACTCGACTCGAGGAGCCGTGCTTGGTCGTAGCGTCGTCGGCATGGCTTCTGAACTGGACGACGTGCGAGGGCGGGTGCAGGCGGCCAGCCGCGTGCTCGCCCGGCACAGTGAGCCTGGTCATGCAGGTGCCGGGCGGACAGCGGCGGTGGACCAGCTCGCGGCGGCACTCGCCGACTACCGTCGCCGTCTGATCACACACCACACCGGGACGCGGGCCGACGGTGAGCGATCAGCGGGTCCACCGGGGTGTGGTTAGCCGAGTGCGGCTCGGATCCACGGTGCGATGCGCTGCGGCCAGTCCCAGCCGGTCGCGGCCCAGTGGCCGAGGCGGTGCCAACGGCCTCGACGGGCCAGCCACAACCACACGTCGACCCGGTCGAGGCCGTCCTGCCCAGGGCTGGTCGGGGCCAGGAGCTGCAGTACCAGCGCGCCGTCTGGAGTGGTGGACGGGTTCAGGCGGGCGTCCCAGACACCGGAGAGCGCGGCCAGGCCACCGCTGGGATCCGCCTCGGCGGACTTGATCAGGATTCCACCGGCATTGTGGGGCATCCGCATTGACGGCAAGGGGCCTACGGTGTGCGCGAACCGGCCGCAGGCGGGGTAGTGGTGTGCCCGTGACGCAATCGGCCGGGCGCCGGCGGCCGTGGACGGTGCCGGCGTGCGTGCCGTGTCGGTGGGAGCCGGGTCGTGATCACGGATCAGCATGGCAGAACCTCCCGCTGCGGTCAGGGATCGGTCGATGTGCATCGACGCTCATCCCGGTGCCGGCGTCAACGGTGCTCGGGCATTGCCTACCGAAGTCGACCGACACGGGCTAACCCATCCACTATGGACAAATTCGTGAGACGACGAGGCGCCCGCGGACATGTTGCCTGCTGATGGCGGTCTAGTTTGCCGGATCCGTACCAGTGACCGCCGCCCGCGCTGGTCGGCTGCGTCTGCGCCGCATCGTGCAGCGGGGTTGTCAACGGAGTCTGGATCGCTGCTCCAACCCGCGCATGAGATGTCCCGTGAGAACGCCCTGATCTGCTTGACTTCCCGGCCATATCGAGCGTTCATGGTCGTGTAGCCCGCACCAACGGCAGCGCACCGGCGGGCTCCACGCCCCCCGGGGGCATGACCCGGCACCACCAGTATTCGAGGAGTGATCCGTCATGCCCAAAGTCACCACCCGCACGGCGCCGACCCACTTGCGTGTCGTGCCCGACACCCCGACGGCAACCCCGGCGCGGACCGAGGCCGAGCACAAGGTCTGGGCAGCCCTGCACGCCAACCCCTGCGCGACGACCGCCGAGATCGCTCGGATAGCCAAGGTCGGGCGGTCCACAGCGGGCAAGATCCTGACTGTCTGGGCCGGGGACGGCAGCGTCGCCCGCGCCAGCGGCATCGTGACCGACGGGCGGCGTGCTGCTGACCGATGGACCATCCCCGCCGAGGCCACCGCCGCCGTCACCGAGCTACCTGACACGCAACCGGAGGGCATGGACACCGCCGGGGCGAACGGGATTGTGGATTCCGGCACCTTCACGACGGAAACGGACCTCCTGGAGACGTTTGAGCTCACGAGCAACGCCGACGTCGACGCGCTTGAGCCCGCGCAGGATGGCGATGGTGTGGGGAAGGGACGGCTGGGCAAGGGGGAGTTGCGTGGGCTGATCGAAGACTTCCTCATCGACCACTCTGATCAGGAGTTCGGGCCCGCAGCGATCGCGAAGGCGCTCACCGTGAGCACTGGGAAGCCCAGGTCGTCGGGCGCGGTGAACAACGGGCTGGAAAAGCTGGTCGCCGACGGGTACGCGGTCAAGACCCAGAGCAGCCCAAAGCGGTTTCGGATCGCCAAGACCGACGAACCCACCAGCTAGCCCCAATGCCGCCTCGGTAAGTGGCGTGACGACAGCCCCGCCTGGCTCGGCGATCGAGTCAGGCGGGGCTGTCTGCACGCATTCGCACGCCGAGGACAAGTAGAACGCCCCAACCGGGCTGTGATTCCGGCCAACGGCAGCACACCACAGTCAGCGCCGCGAAACCCTCTACGAACGCAACAAGTGATGCGCCCGATGAGGGGAGAGAAGATGGACACGTCGAACACCGCTCCACGGGTCGGAGTGCGATGTACGATTGGCGAGCTTCAGGCTGAATCGGGGGCGCTGAGAGAGACCAGGTACTGGCGGCAGCGGGCTGCGTGGCGACCTCAATACAGGCAAACGCCCGGTCGCCACTACATTCACAGAATCCACTATGGACGTGTCATCTGGTGATGACAGGTAACCGATTCTTGGAAGGGATCGCGGTACCAGCAGGATGGATGGGTGCCCACACTGCCACTGCCACTGAATCTGATCGTCCTTCACCGGTTCCATGATGGCGAGGGAAGAGAGTCTGGTTATGGACCGTGCAATGCCGGCTCACAGGTGACGCTCGGTGTAGCCGGTGATGCAGCCGTTCCCCGTCGGGGTGGAAAGCGGGCGTGTCACAGGCGTCGGAGCCGTATTACCTCGCCGTTCCAGAACTGCTCGTCGATCGAGCCACCCCCGGGTGAGAGAAGATCGATGCCGGCCGTCCGCAGGGCGTCGATGACGCGAGACGGCAGGGTTGACCGGTCGTCGTCGCTGACCTCCTGAGAGTCAACGGCGAGCGTGAGGTAAGCCGACCGGGTGCCCTTCTCAAGGGATCCGTCGGTTCCGGTGTCGACGTACCCGCGCATTCCGTGCTCGTGCAGTGCCGAGCGGGCGTGGTCGCGAAGGTGTTCAGCGGCGAGATAGGCCAGGATGAGCTCGCGGGGCGAGACTGGCGCGGCCACGGCTGCGATGTCGTCGTCGCTCATACCGTGATCACGGTCGTGGTGGATGGCGCGGATCAGCGCTCGTCGTGCGTGGAAATAGTCCTGGACGGCGTCGTGGGTGGCGTTGTGCAGGCGCAGTGGGGTCAGCTCCCGGGATGGTCGATAGCGGTGGAGCGCCGGACGGTGTCGCGTAGGTGCGCATTCGCACGCTGCGCGCGGCTGTCCAGGACGATCACGTGGGTGGTGAAGCGGGGCGGGCCTCCGGCGGTGTCGGTCCAGCCGTAGCGGTCGGCGATCTCGCGCAGGGTAGCGACGGCCTGGGCGGCGCGAGGGTCGGTGTCGGCGAGGCCGAATACCTCGATGGTCAGGGTCGCGGTGGTCTCGTCGGTGGCGACCGCGTAGTGCAGGTCCTCGGGTAGTTGGCTGTGCGACTGGTAGGCGATACGGTCGGACAGGAACCGTACGGCTACCTGCTGCAGGTCGAGGTGTGCGGTGTCGGTGAAGGCGATGCCGTAGCGGCGGTGCACGGTCTGCTCGGCGCGGGCACCGGTGATCGGGCAGTATTCGAGCATGACCGGGTGCGTCGGCGCGGCACCGGCATCAATGCCGGTGCCGGGGTCGCGTTGTGCGGGCCGCCACGGGCTCCCGCGTTCGCTGACCCACACCGTCCCGTCGTCGAAGGCGTAGACGAGGTTGGTGCCGTGGCTGGTCGGCCACGGCCACGGCCACCCGTCGCGGACGTCATGGGCGTCGCCGAAACCGAGGGAGGCGGCGTCCTCGAGCAGGCAGCCGACCTCCTGCTCGAACTCTTGAATGGTCTCGGCGGAGGCGAAGTCGGCTTGGGTGAGGCAACCGCAGCGGTCATAAACGCGAGCGGATCCCAGCCAGCGGGCGTTCACGCCCCGCCGGTGATAGAAGTCGAACGACGTGGACATCACCATCTCCTGCAGTAGGGGAGAATGTTTTCTCCCGGCCCCTGAATTGTGCGCGGCAACGAGATAGGGGTCCTATGTGGACTCTTGTGCGTTTGGGTTTTCTTGCCGGATTGCCCCTGGTGTTGCTGGGCATGTGCGCTGCGCTCCGGCGTGCTGTGTGGGGTGCTGGGAGAATCCGGTGGGGCGTGGCCGGTCGGCTGTGTCGATGCCAGCCTCGGTGGTCAGGCGTGCTTGTCGGATGGCCGTAGTTCGAGGCGGACGGTCTGTTCGTGGCAGCGATACAGGGCGGCCGGGGTGAGCCAGTTGGTGTCCCGGTTGTCGTCGGGGCGTAGGCCGATCTCGGTGTTGCCGTAGCGGGAGGGTTCGACGAACAGAGTCCCGGTCCCGAGTGTGATCTCGTCCCCAGTCGCGGGGGTGCTCGGGCCGTGGCCCTGAGTCCAGTCACCGAGGTGGAATGCCGGTCGGGTGTCCAGGATGACGGCCACGAGTCGCCCGTGAGTGCCGATCGGTGCGTTGTCGAAAGCGATCGGGTCGGGCGTGTCGCCCTCAGGGGTCTGGTTGAGGTGGATGGTGCCGTAGCGGTCGGTGCGCCGTTCGTCGGCGTGCCAGTACAGCGCACCGGCACCGAGCGTAACCGTATCCATTGTGGATTCCTCTCTGCGTGAGTGCTGGGGTCAGGTGTGGTGTGTCGTGGGTGGTGCTCGCGCCGCGTACCTGCAGCAAGCAGGCCTTACTGGCTGGGCTGGGGTGGGGTGGGGTGGGTTTAGCGTTCAGTGGTTTGCCAGGTCCAGGACCAGGCGCCGATGCTGTAGCGCCCGTCGGGGCCGGGTTCGTAGTGGTCGGGCAGGTAGTCGTCGTCGGCGACCATGTTGGGGTCGAGGCAGACGGCGGTGTCGCCGTGCCAGTAGCCCCGCTGGGAGCAGCCGTCGGCGTACTTGCGGGCGGTGGTGTTCAGCCATGCGATGACGGCTTCGGCGACCGGTTTCCGGAAGGAGGAGCAGGCCCATCCGTTCCACGTGGTGTCGGCCAGCAGTGCGGGGAAGGCGGGGTCGGTGCCGTCGATGTCGATGGTGACGAGCTGCTCGCCGTCCTGCGGGGCGAACCGGGTCTCCTCGGCCAGGATGGCGGCGTCGGTGTCGGGCTCGGTGGCCGGGGTGGTCAGCTGCCAATGCCACCAGCCTGCGCCGATGCCGTAGCGGCCCTGCTCATCGGGTTCGACCGGGCCGCTGATCCCGGTGCCGTCGGTCAGGGTGATGGTGCCCTCGGCGAACGTGACGGTCACCTGGGCGCAGCCGGTGCACGGCGTGGCGTGGGTGGCGCGCCACGTGATCACCGCTTCGGCGACTTCCTGCCGGAACCACGGGCGGGCGTGCCCTTGCCAGCGTTCGTCCTCGACCTGAGCGGGAAAAGCAGGGGCTTCGGGGTTGTGGGCGCAGGCGAGCCGCACGTAGTACTCGCCGTGTCCGGCTTCCAGTACCGCGGGAATTGTGGGCATGACGGTTTCCTCCTCGAATCAGGGAAATGAGGGTCGAACCACCTGGTGCGCTCGGTGCCGTGATCCGGCTATCGGGGGCCGGCGAGGCTCTCGGCAGGTGACCGGTGGGTCACTGGTCGGTGAAGACGGTGACGGTGCCGGGTCCGCGCCCTTGGGCGCGGAGGGCGTGTTCGTGGTCGGCGTTGTTCGGGACGATCGCTGCGGACAGGAAGCGGTGATCGTGGGGGTCGTCGGGGTTGTGCCAGTTGTGGGCGTGGATCACGGGCTTGATTGCGCGGTTCATGATCTCCTGGGCCGTGGCGAACGAGTCCGCGTCGGCGGGGTCGATCCCGAACACCACGAAGGTGATCGACCGGCCATTGGGGTAGACCAGGGCGGCGTAGCGGGCTTCGGGCGGCAACCCGCTGTCCGGATCGGCGGCGCTGGTGACCAGCTCGGCCATGAGCCACACGGCCAGCTGTGGAAGGTCCAGCGCGGCGGTGTCGGCGTAGTTCTCGCCGTAGCGGCGGGCCGCAGGTGTCACCTCGACAACCGGGCGTCCGTCGGCGGGGTCGGTGACGGTGACGATGTGCCATGCCCCGGCCCGCCACAGCCACACCCGGCCCTCGTCGAAGGCATAGGCCAGGCGGAAGCTCGGGGCGTACGGCATGGGGCTGGCTGTGTCGCCGGGGAAGGTGCCGTCGACGTGGGGGCTCTCGTCGCTGGCGAGCTGCTCCTCGTCGCGGGTATAGGCGTCACCGAACCCGCCCGTGCGCCACGCGATCAGCAGATCGCCGATGCTGTGTTCGTAGCCGTCGGGGTTGGTGGCGGTCAACACGTCCCGCCCGATCGGCAGCGTGGCCAACACGTCCGGGGTCGGCTCGGCGTTCGTGCGCTCGGCCCGGGTTTCGAGGTAGACCGAGCCGATAGGGGCGGCGCCGGGGCCGCGTCCGAGGAAGAACAGCGCGCGGGCCATGATTCAGCCCTGCCCGTCGGGTCGCAGTTCCAGCCGCACGGTCTGCTCGTGGCACCGGTACAACGCGGCGGGGTCCAGCCAGGCGGTGTCGCGGTCGTCATCGGGTCGCAGCCCGATCTCGGTGGTGCCGTAGCGGGAGCGCTCGACGAACACGGTGCCGGTGCCGAGCGTGTTCTCCTCGCCTACGGTCGGGGTGGTTGGGGGTGTGCCGCGGGACCAGTCGCCAACGTGGAACGAGGGCCCGGTGGCCATGATCACGGCCACGAGTCGCCCGCGCGTGCCGACCGGCGCGTGGTCGAACGGCATCGGGTCGGGGGTGTCGTCGTCGGGGGTGCGGTTGAGGTGGACGGTGCCGTACCGGTCGGTGCGGCGTTCGTCGGCGTGCCAGTTCAGGACGCCGGTACCGAGAACGATGGTGTCCATTGTGGAACTCCTCCTGCTAGGGCGTCGGCCGCCTGTGTTGGGCGGCGGGGTGTGCGGTGGCGAGGTGGTCGGGGAACGGGGCGTCAGCGGTCGTGCCACCACCACACCCGGCCGTCGCGCCCGGCAAGACCCGTGGTGTGGGTGGTGGCGGTCATCGCGACCACCCCAACGCGTCGGCGGCGCTGCCGGGCAGGTATCCCAGCTGCTCGCCTTCGCCCAGCCACACCACCGGCTCCTCCGTCGGGGGCGTGCCGTCGCCTTCGGCGTCGGCCGGGGTTTCCACAACGGCGCCGACGGTGTACTCGAGCGGCCACGCCGGTTGAGCGGCCCACCGAATCGGGGTGTCGTGGTCGTAGTCCTCCAGGGCGGCGAGCAAATCGCGGACGGTCTCGATGCTCATCAAGGTCCGGGCTCCCCTCTGTCCATAGTGGACAAAACCCTTTTTGTGGTTGATCACGATTGGCGGTGGCTGCTAGGCGGTGAGGATGGTGGCGGCGCGCACGGTCAGGTCGTCCGTGACCCCGTGCGGTCTGTCGTCGATGGTTCTGATCGTCCAGGTCATCGCGGGTTGCCTCCCGGCGCATGAATGTCCACTATGGACATTCATTGATGCGGGCTGATGCCCTGTTTATTTCGTGGCTTGCGTACCCTGATCGAGCTGTTGGCGTAGGAAGCCGACGGCTCCGGCGGGAAACCGCATGTGGTAGCGGGTGATTCGTCCGTCGTCGTCTTCGAGATATGCCACCATCACTGCCCCGTCGGGATCTGTGCCGAAATTCAGCCTGGTGACGGTGCCGCTGATATCGGCAGCCGGGATTGGTTTCACGAAAATACCCCACTCTGCGAAAAAGGAAATGAATTCATGCTCGCCGGAACTTTGGCTATTTCCGGGTTTTGTTCCCGGTGACAATTCAAAGATAGCTCCGCGAGGGCGGGCGCTCAAGTCGAAAATGGGGCCATTTTCAAGATTCTTTCCGGCCAATTTCAGATGTTTTATCGATGGTTTGTTCACATCTTTTCGGTCGGTTATTTCCCCGCTGGCGGTTCCGTGTCGCTATTCGGCCCGGGAACGGGCGGGCGCGGGTTCGGCCGCGTCCGTGCCGGTGACGGCCCACTACCGGCCCGGCTGACGAGGGAGGGGCCGGCCGAGGGAGCCGGAGGAAGAGGTGTGCCGCGGGCCGGGGGTGACCTGGCTACTGTGGCCGGCCGAGAATCAGTGAAATACTAATGCCGATAATGCTGCCGGTTTCTCAGCGAATTCCGGGAGGTTGGGGAGTTGATTCTTTTCGCGTGCTGATGGCGGTTCAGACTGGTTATCGTAACCAGTCTGGCTCATCGGCAGGATCGCTGATGTGGGCCCTGAGCTGCGGTGGTGGGAGGTGTAAGGGGGGCCGTCGGGGCACCGCCCTGGACGACGGGGTCTGGGCGGGGTGGCCGACGGCGGGGCCAACGGCCCCCTGAACGGGAGTAGGGCCCACACCGCTATCCCGGTCGCGCACCCGGGGACCGCCGGTGAGACTTCCGCGCACAAAACTGGGTCCGGCGCAGGGAAATCGGCCTGCCTGTGTGACCAGTGGCGCGGCCGGGGCTGGGGTCGTGGTGCCGTGTGGATCAAGAGTGGTTCCTCGGTGAATCCGCGTTGTGGGTTCGTGGCAGGGCAGGGTTCATGCTGCGCTTTGCTGTCATCGAACCTGGTTGTGTGTCAAAGCGGAACCCTGTTTTCGGTGGGTTTGTGGGGTGGGGCGAGGAGTTGTTCGGTGGTGGGGTCGGGTTCGCAGTCGATGTCGGCGAGTCGTGCTCGCAGTGCCCGGAAGGTGGCGGTGGCGGCTTCGGGGCGTCCCAGGCTGGTTTGGAGCCGGATGAGGTGTTGGTAGAGCTGTTCGGTGTAGGGGTCCCAGGAGATGGCCAGGTGCAGAACATCGACGGCGCGTTCGGGTTCGTCTCGTTCGATCGTTTTCGCGAGGGTGAGAAGAGCGTCGAGTGCTTGGCTGCGCCACATTTCCGCCACGGGTTCGGCCCACGCGTAGTGGGAGCCTTCCAGGGGCGGACCGGCCCGGCACAGCTCTGCCACCGTGCCCAGGGCGTGCAACCGGAGGACGGTGTCGGTGGAGGTCCGTGCTTGGTGCAGGGCTTCGGACAGTTCCTGGACATCGAGGGTGATGGAGGAGTCGTCGAGGCGATAGGCGCCGGCGGCGGAGGTGATGAACCGTTGGTCGGTCAGCCCGGTGGCTTTGCGCAGGGCGGCGCGGGCGTGGGAGATGGCGGTGTGCAGCTGCGCGCGCCGGTTGGCGGGTGGGACGTGGGCGAGGATGTCTTCTTCGAGGGTGTCGCTGCGGGCGCCGGCGGGGTGCGCCGCGAGGTAGGCCAGGATTTCGCGGGCGAGGCTGCGCATCCCGGACACCTCGCCGCCGGGAGTTTCGACGCGGACACCGCCGAGCACCCGAACCCGCACCATCGCATGACGGTGTGCTTCAGGACGTGGTGGTGCGTCGTCCTGCCCGCCGTCGGCCTGCCCGCCGTCGGCCTGCCCGCCGTCGGCCTGGCGGCCGTCGGCCTGGTCGTCGGCAACGTCGGGATCCTCCCGGTCGGAAGAGTCCACGGTCTCGACGGTGGTGGTGGGCGCGGGGCTGTGGGCCGCGGCGACGACTCGCCAGATCTCGGCGGCGTCGGTGGTGTGGAGCGTGTCCAGCCGGGTTCCGTGGGGGAGTGTGATGTCCGTGCCGTGGGTGTGGTTGATCGTGCCGTCGTCGGCGATGTCGAGTGTTGGGGTCCAGTCGTTGGTGAGGAGCAGGGCGTGGATGCCCAGGCTGCGGCCGAGTTCGCAGACGGCGGCCCACCGCGCGCGGGTCGCCGGCGTCGGCCGGGCGCAGGCCAGCAGGGTGGGAACCGCCTCGGCGGGGTCCCGCTCCTGGTAGGCGTGGAAGCGGGCTGCGGTACGGGCCGCCATGTCGGTGGCCGCCCCGGGCATAGCGGGATGGGGCTGCGCGCTGTCAGGTTCCTCGGGGATGTCGGTGTGGAGAACGAGATCGTCCAGGAGACGGATGCGGCGGGCGAGTTCGGCTTCCAGGAGGGCCAGAGCGTCGGGCTCCCCGCTGGTGACAGTTACCCCCGGCACCTCGCCGAGTGCCGCTGACGCTGGGGCGTGGCCGGGCTGGTCGGGGGCGAGTGCGGTGAGGATGTCGGGGCCGGCGAGGTGGATCTGTCCTGGGTGGAGAGTGTCGCCGGCGACGACAGTGGTCAGGATTGCCCGTGTCGCGGCCGGCGCACCGGGGCCGGTGAGCCCGAGCCCGGCGACAGTGGTCAGGTCCAGGGGATGTTCGCCGGTGTCGGTGTGGGCGCGGACGACCGGTGCCGGTGGCGGCCAGGCTCGGCGGGGTGTGAACTCCTGGGCTTCGGGATCGGTGGGCGGTCCGGTGTGGTGGCGTGCGGCGTGATCTAGCACGCGGACCGCGTGGCTGGGACGAGCCGACTGGGTGTGTGGGGAGTGGTCGAGTGGGCGTTGGTGGCGGCGACGGCGCCGCGCGAGGGTCAGCGCGGTGGCGACCGCGGCAGCCAGCGACAAGCTCACGAGGCCGCCCGAGGGCAGCACGACCAGCCCCGGCTCCTCGCCGATGTCGGTGACCTCCGGCTGGGTCTCCGCCGGGGCAGGGTTTGGGGTGGCTCGGTCGTGGTCTGGTGCCGCTGGCGGCGGAGTTTCTGTTGGCGTGAGCGGGAGAGCGGGCGCCGTTTCTGGATGTGGTGGTGGCGAACTCTGCACGGGTGCGGTGGGCAGTGCGAGGCGCCAGCCGGGGAAGAGCAGGTTCGGGTCACGCAGGACACGCCCGTCCGGCTGGGGCTGGTGGGCGTTGAGATCGAAGAGGTCGTGCCACTGGTCGGGGGCGCCGAGTTCGCGTGCGGCGATCGCGGTGAGTGTGTCACCAGGCTGGACGGTGATCCAGCGCGCATTGTCGGCAATGACTGCGGGAGTGGGGAGGTGGGTGGCGTCGGGGGGAAGCAGGAGGATCCAGTCGGTGAGCAGGTGGTGCGGTGTGGCGATGCGGTCGGTGTTGAGGTCGACGATCTCCTGCACGCGATGGGGGTTGCCGAGGTGGCGGGCGGCCAGGCCCCAGAGGGTGTCGCCACGGGCGACGCGGTAGCGGGGGCACTCCGGGCGCACATCGTCGTCGATGTGGGTGGGGGTGCTGGGTTCGGGCGGATCGGAATATCCGCCCGAACCCAGCGGCAGGGCGGTGTCGCTGCCGCTGGGGCGGTTCGGCAGCGCACCACCGGGGTCCTGCGGCGCGGTCACCGCGACCGGGTCCACGGGGGTTGCGGAGGCGGTGGGGGTGCTGACGGAGAAGACGGTGGTGGCGACCAGCGCGGTGATCCAGCCCCGCGGCCCGGAGACGGTGGTGAGGCGGTGCCGTGCGATCCGGGTGCCGTAGCGGAGCAGGAGCACGAGATCGCAGAGGCTCCACCAGGCCAGCACCGCCCAGGTCACCCAGCCGAAGGCGAAGATCGCGAGAATGAGGGCGCCGTCGGCGCCGAGGTCGAGGCGCACGGTGTGCCAGGTGTCCTCCAGCCACGGGCGGAGTTGCTCGACGATCGGCGGCGCCCAGGGGGAGTCGTCGACCACCGGCCACGCCAGCCGCGGCAACGTGACGACGTCGCGACCGGCGACCACCAGGATCGCCGGCATTCCGGCGAGTAGGGCGGCGAGGCCGAGCACGGCAGCGACGGCACGGATCCGGTCCGCGATGGCGTGGTGGCCGTGGGAGGTCATGGCAGGCCGCCTGGGGTGCGGGTGCCGACGCCGAGCGAGGCGGTGGCGTCGCCGGTGACGGTGTGGGTGTCCCAGAGCAGCCCCATCCTGGCGCGCTCGGAATAGGCGACCGTGACGTGCACGGTGCCGGCGCCGTCCATCGTGACCGTCCCGGTGTGCCTGGTGGCGCCGAGGTAGTGGCGTGCGGCACTGATGGCTGCGGTCGTGTCGAGGGTGACGGCCGGACCGCGGGTGTCCAGGGCGGTGAGTGCGGTACGGGCGGCTTCGGCCGCCACGGCGTCGGCGCGGGCCAGCACCCGCAGCCGGTCGGCTCCCTCCACCACGACGGCGAAGACCAGCAGCAGGCACGGCACGAGCACGGCGACCAGCACACTGACCGATCCCTGGTCGCGGGAGTGTCTGGTCGGGGCGGTCATGAGCGTGTCCGATAGGGGTCGACCGGGCTGGCGAAGGTGGCCTGCAGCGGGACGACGCCGGGGAGCGTGGACAGGCCGGTGAGGTCGGCCAGGGTCACGGTGCAGCCCAGGGTGACCGTGACGGTGCCGGGTTCGCCCGCCCTGGTGCCGAAGGCGCTGGTGTCGGCGTGCAGCTGTATTCCTGTGCACGCGAGGTGTTGTTCGGCTATGACGTGTGTTCCGGTCGCGGCCGCGGCGGTGTGGGCGGCGGCGGGAGTGCGGGCCAGCGATGCCGAGCGGGCGGCGGCGGTGGTGGCGTGGCCCAGGGCGTTGTCGGCGCTGACGATGCGTCCACCGGCGATGACCAGCACCAGCAGTATCAGCAGCATCGGTGTCAGCACCGCGAGTTCCGCACTGGCCGAGCCCTCATCGAGCCTGCGGCGGTTCATGGTGTGCTCCCCGGTGTGGTGAAGTGTTCTTTACTGGCCTGGGCTTCCTGCTCGACACGCAAGTCCAGTCCAGGAATGGGCAGGAGTCGTGGCGCGGTGGCGGCCACCCGCACCGTCACCAACGCGGCGTCGACGTTGGCGGTGACCACGGGCTGGGCGGTCAGGGTTCCCACGCGGGCGAGGAAACCGGTGGCGGCGGCGTGGGCGTGCCCGGCGGTGCCGGTGACGGTGCGGGCGAGTTGGGCACCGTGCTGGGCCGCGGACAGACACAGGGTGCGGGTGTGCCACCACAACCCTGCCTGCAGAACCGACATCAGCAGAATCAATGCCAGCGGGGCGAGAACCGCTAGCTCGACCGCGACCGATCCCGCATCCCCTCCCGCCCGTGTCTGTCTCTTGTAGACGACGAAGAGGTTCATGGAGTAGTCCCCCCGGGTTAGTGGAGTTGTGCTTGGTATTTGGCGACGACCGTGGTGATGGCGGCGCCGAGTCCGAGGGCGACGGCGAGGGCGATCGCGGTGAGGACGGCTTTCTCTGTGCTCTCCGACCCGGTGTCGTCGAAGCTGGCCTTCGTCGATCGGTCGCGGGCGAGGTGGCCGGCGAGGGCGACCCAGACGGCCAGCAGCAGCATGGTGGTCGTGGCGTGGTGACGCAGTCGAGTAATGAACATGGCGGAAACTCCTTCATGCACTGTGCAGGGCGGGAAATTCAGGGCTATCCGGTGAGGAGCCGGATGACGGTGGGGTAGAGGGTGAGGATGAGGAAGCCGGCCATGAGGACGGTGACCGGCAGGGTGAGGCGTTCGGTGCGTGTGTTGGCCTCAGCCTTGTCGGTGCTGACCGCGGTGGCGCGGAGGCTGGTGGCTTGGGTGGTGAGGCTGGTGTAGATCGCGGCGCCGTCGGCGGCGGTGGCCGCCAGATCCGCGACCGCGACGAGTTCGCGGAGCCCGATCGCCTCACCGAGCTCACGCAGCGCGCTCCAGGGTGGGTGTCCACTGTGTTCGGCGTGGGTGAGGGTGCGGTGCACCCGGGTGAACAGCCCATGCCCACCGACGGCGGCGGCCTCCCGCAGTGCCGGGGCGGGGGCGTGGCCCGCGGCGCGTTCCTGGGCGACGAGGTCGAGGTAGACGGCCAGGATCCGCCGGCAGTCCTCCCGCGCCGCTGAGGCACGCTGTCGGGTCTGCCAGACCGGCAGCATCGCCCCCACCACACCGGCAGCGGCCACGACCACCGCCGACACTCCCAGTGGCAACGCCATCCCCACCGCGGCCAGGGCTACGAACAGCGCGGTTGCTGCGGTGATGCCCGCTGCCGTCCAGCGCAGCCGCGCCGTCACATACGCCGTCGCCGTTGCATCGAGCAGGTCGAGGTCGTGAAACGGGATACCCAGCCAGGGGTGCCGTGCCCGTACGGCTCTGTCCGTGACCTCGGTCAGGAGGCGGGTGCCGAGGGCGCGCCAGCCAGGGGCGGGTCGAGTGCTGGTGGTGCGGGTCGAGATGTGGCGCCAGGCGGCGGCGAGATCCAGCGGAGCCGGCCCTGCCACCGCCCACACACCGACTGCGAGTCCGAGCCCGAGCACGGCCCCGAGGAGTACGGCGAGCACGAGAACGGGGCTCATGACACCTCACCGCCGGTCAGGTAGCGAGGACCGCGCGAGGTGCTCGACAGGCGGTGCATCCGCCACAACGCCACAGCGAAGATCCCGGCCACGATCGCCAGGACGCCTTGCCCGGCGAGGGTGTCGAACGGGGCGAGATAGTCGCGGGCGAAGAGCACCAGCCCGGTGACCATGATGATGGTGATGGCGACGAGGGTGCGCACGGTGGTGCGGGGTTTCGCGCGGTCGGCCTCGATCTCCCGCCGGAGCGCGGCACGCGCATTCAGGGCGGTGGCTTGGGCGTGCAGGATCTCTACCAGGCCACGCCCACCCGTGCGCAACCGCAGCAGCAGCGCGAGCACCACCTCGTCGACCGCGGGGTCGGCGAACTCGTCGGCGAAGGCCCGCAGCGCCTTCTCTGGGCCCTCGGAGGGCAGGCGCGCGGTGAGTCGGTGGAGGGGGTCGGCGAGGAGGTCGGGGGCGGTGTCGGCGGAGCGGGCCAGCGCCTGGTGCAGTCCGCCGGCACCGGAGGCCAGCAGATCCCCGACACGGCGAGTCCACATCGCTAGGGCCTCCTGCAGCGCGATCGCCTCCCGCGGCCCCTGCGGCGCCAGCAACAGGGGCAGGCCGTAGGCGGCGGCGATCGTGGCTACGGCGGCGACCGGCCATCCGGTCGCCCACCCCACGACACACGCCGCCACCACCGCGGCCAGAACCCGGCGCCACCGCCGGCTTTCCCGCAGCCGCGTCATGACCCGGCGTCGGCCCAGCCGCCAGGGTTCCCGGGTGGGTGTGTGCGGGAGGGCGGCGAGGCAGCCCAGCAAGAGACCCACGCCCAGGAGGAGTCCACACAGGATGGATACGGCGAGGATCACGACCGCCCACCCCCCTGATCGCTGTGGGTCCACTGGCCGGCTGGGTGGTGGAACACGCCGCGGTCGAGCCCGTGGGCTTCGAGACGTTCGAGCAGCCCAGGGCTTGGCGGGCAGTAGGGGATGGCGCGGCCGTCGCCGGGGCGGGGGCCGAAGAGGGTGGTGAGATCGGGGAGGGTGGCATCGCCGACCGGGCCGACTTCGACGATGTCGGAGACGAACCGCTCCCGACCAGTAGTGGGGTGGTCGCGGCGGGTGACGTGCACGATGAGGTCCACCGCCGAGGCCGTCCACCGATGCGCCGCCTCCACCGGCAGGGGTGGGTGGGCAAGTTGGCCGAGTGCGGCGATGCGATCCGGCACCGCCCGCGCCGAGACCGCGTGCACGGTCCCCATCCCACCGGCGGCGCCGTTGCCGAGGGCACGGAGCAGGGCGGTGATCTCGCCGCCGCGGACCTCGCCCACCACGACCCGCGACGGCGAATGACGCAGGGCTTGCTTGAGGAGGTCGTCGAGGCTGACCTCGCCGACACCTTCGGCGTTGGGAGTGCGTGCCTCCAGCGGGGTGACCAGCGGATGCCGGTCGGGGGCGAGGTGCAGGCCGAGTTCGTAGTCGTCTTCGACGGTGACCACGTGCTCGGTCGCGGGGATCTCATGGCACAACGCCCGCAACAGTGTCGTCTTGCCCGCATACGGGCCGCCGGTGACCAGCATGTTGGTCCCGGCGGCCACCGCCACCTCCAGGAAGTGCCGCAGCCCCGCGTCGAGGCTGCCGTGCTGCTGCAGGTCGGCGAGGGTGCTGTGGGTGAGGCGGTGACGGCGGATCGCCACCCGCGGGCGGTCGGCGACGTCACGCACTGCCGCCAACCGGGCCCCCAACGGCCCCCCGGCGGGCAGCCGCAGGTTCCCGATCGGCTGAGCGGGGGAGAACTCGCGGCTGGTCTGTCCTAGCCGGGCGAATATCGCCTCCAGGAGCTCCAGCAGCTCGGCGTCGGAGTCGGCGACCGGGTGCGGCCAGCGCTGCAGGCTGCCGTCGGCGAGTTCGAGAAAAACCCGGTCGTGGCCGTGGATGTGGATGTTCTCCACGTCCGCGCGTTCCAGCAACGGCTGCAGCGCACCCAGGCCGGCCAGCGCGGCCAGCACCGCCTCCGCCAGAGCGTGCTCCTGTTTCTCCGACATCGGAGGGTCTCCGCGGGTGGCGCGGGCGTGTGCCCACGCGGTGATCTCCTCGACCACGACCGAGTCCAGATGCGCGTGATCGGTGACCGGGGCCACGCGCACGCGCTCGGCCACCCTGGCACGCAGCCGCCGTACCGCGTCCTGATCGGGGAGCTCGCTTCCCTCCACAGTTCGCAGGTGAAAGCCGTTGTGGGATTCGTTGATTCGCCTCGTCATGACGTGCCTTTCCGTGCGAGCTCGCGACCTGTGGCAGCTGGAGGTGTGGTGTCGGTGGGTGGTGGGTTGAGGTGGGTGTGCAGGCGGCGTGCGGCTTTCCTGCTGGTGCGCAGCAGGGGGCAGCGGTGTGGCGTGTGAGAGGGGGTGGCGCCGTCGGAGAGGGCTCGTGCGGTGGGCGGATCGTGCGGCAGTTCCAGCCCGACCGGGACCCCGAGGGCACGGGAGACGTCGTCGGCCTCCCGGCTCGTGGTCGCCGACACCGCCACCCCCAGACGCCTCGACGGGAGGCGCTCCCGCAGCGCCGTGACCAGTGGTGTCGCAGCCGAGATGTGCCGCAGGCTCGGCCGCACCCCGAGCAGGACGAGATCGGCCTCGCTGACCAAGGGCCACGGCAATGCCGGCCCGGGGGCAAGCCACCGGCCCGCATCGATGAGGACATCAGGCCCGCCTGCGGTGGTGAGGTCGCGGATCGCGCTGGCCAGCCGGCGCCAGCCGTTGTTGCCGATGGCCTCAGCTTGGGCTCGGCTGGTCACCCCGCCCAGGAGGCGAAGATGACCTGTGCCGGGAATGTCTTGGACGTGCCCGATGAGTCCTTCCGCCGGTACCGAGCCGAGGTGGCGGGTGGCGGCGGCGAAACTCACCACACCACGGTCTGTGGTGAGGCGGCCGTCGACCCACCACTGCCCACCCCACCCCGGCAGCAGATCACCCCCGTCCGGGTCGGCGTCGACGACCAAGCAGGGATGGGGCCACATCGTGGCCAACGCCGCGACCGACGTGGTGACGCCGGGCGACCCTTTCTGGGAGAGGAGCGTGATCACAGCCATGGGTTTTCTCCTTGTGCGGATTGGGAATCTGGTTAGGGGCGAGGGCCGAGGAGGCGCACCAACGCTCCGCTCGCGGCGGCGCGGGCGGCCGGCTCGGCGGCGGTGTCGGGGATGAGCACGTCCGCCGTGATCGCGCCCTCGGCATCCGGTGGGGACACCTGAACCACCCGCGCGGCAAACCCAGCACCGCTGGGAGCCGCACCCGAACCAGCGAGAGTGGATTGCGGCTCCAGCGCCACGACCTGGATCGCGTCGTTGGGGTTCAAACCACGAGCCGGGAACTGGCCAGGTTCCAACCGGATCCCCACGACGCTCTGGCCTGCTGCGGGAATGCTCTGTGTCGTGACGTCGGTGGGGGCCAGCAGTGTTCCGGCGCGGAGAGTGCCGGTGGCCACCCGGCCGAGGATCTGGGGCCGTTGAATGTCGGGAACCGCGAACAGTCGCGCGCCCGACGGCAAATCCACAGTGGTCACATCCTGGGCGCTGATCCGCTGTCCCCACCCGACATCTCGCGCCACAAGCAGCATCGGCTCCCGGTCCCGCAGCGCCGACACCACCGCGACGTTCCCGAATACCGACACACCTACCAGCCCGGCGGCTCCGACGAGGAGTAGCCACCGTCGACGCCGCGGCACCCGCGGCCCCACCACCCTCTCCGAACGTGGCGTGTCACGTGCTTCGGGCGTCGTGGTGAGCTGGAATGATCCCGTTGCAGACATAGGTCTCTCCCAGTAAGAAGTGCAGAAATTGATGAGAATAGGTTCTATCGCAAGGAAAAGATGGAACTAGTGGGTGCGTAGTGCTTGTGCTTCCGCGACCGCGAAGGTCGCCTGAGCACGTGAGGTCATGGGGGCCAGTTCACCGCCGACAACGTCGCTGCCGGTCCACCCCCGCCACACCACCCGCCACGAGATCGACCACTCCGTTGTGACCTGCTCACCAGGCTGATCAATCGATGAGCGTTCGTAGACGAGGTCACAGTCGGGAGACGCGGCGTGCACTCCGAAGGACCGGTCGTACGGGGTTCCTGGCCCGGCACAGGAGGCAGTCGGCTGACCGTTGCCTGGTTGCATCGACAACCGCACCGGCACGGCCGTGACCTCAGCCCAGACCTCACCGGCCTGGACTCGTTCGTGCTGGGGCTGCCAGTCAGCGGCCTCGGTCCACAACCACGTGTGTTCCCCCACCACGGTCGCCGAACGCCCATCCGGCAGCCGCAGATCCGGGGAATGCCGAGGTGTCGGCAGGGGCAGACGGAGTCGGTCGGCGGCCTGGTGTGCGAGCACCACCGCCTGCGGTGGCCCCACAGCGCCGGGTGACTCGGGAGCCCCGGGCGGTGCGGTGAGCGGGGCCGGACACCCGCCCTCGTCTAAGGGCCCGAGACACCACGTCGATAACGGCGACGAACCAAGGAGAAACGCCGAATCCTGCGATTGCCCAGGCGCGTCGCACAGCAGCGTCGGGCAGAGAGGCGGCGTAGTCGGTGACCCGGCGTGCCCAGCCCCGGATCCCGTGCCACCGTTGCCCGGTGTTGATGTCGTGGGCTTACCTGGCTTGCCGGGACTCGTGGCGCCGAGATCCACCGACGGCGGCGAATACAACCCGCCATAGTCACCCGGCCCCACCTCCACGCCACCCGCCTGAGCCAGGCACACCGGGCTCATCGTGATGCTCAACGCCGCGACTCCCACGACGACGACAGAGATACGGGATCGGGCGGGCATCAGCACACACCCCCTGGGAAATCGATGCGCATCACACGCCAGGCACCGTCAGCGCCCCGGGTCAGCGTGCCCCGGACTGGATTGCGCTCGGGACCGACGTTTCTGGGGTGCCCGGTAGCGAGATCCGCCTGTCCCGACCGGCTTCCATCCTGGCAATCGGTGATCGTGGCCTGGTCGCCGTCAACACCGACCTCGGAAACACGCGGTGTGACCTCGCCATACAACCGAATCCCATCGGCACGCTGCTGCCGCGCCCTGGAGAGAATCTGGGACAGCAACGGATCCACCGCCACGTTTCCCAGGTCGTGCTCCCACTGGCTATCCGGTTCACCGGCTGAGATCCACGACACCCGCCAGAACTCGCCGTAGACCTGCTCGACCACCGCGCGTTCCCCGGCAGCAGTATTCGTTGGGCTTCCCGAAGGCGGGTCGATACTCGGCGCCGGCGCCAGGACCGCAGGCGGAGGTGAGGAACAGCCGATGCCGAGAAACCCCGCCACCGCCAGCGCCGCGGACATCCGCGCGGCCCTGGCAACACCGGTCAGTGGGAGCATCTGCGAGTCCTTCCGATTGTGGTGATTGTTCGGACGAACATGATGCCGAACCATGTGCCGAGAACCAGGATGAGACCGGCGGCGACCTGGGATGCCACACCGCGGTGGCCTGCCAGCGGGCCCGTCACCTATCCCAGGCCGGCGGAAAACACGACCGGCGCGACTGCGGCAGTCCACTGGGGTAGGGCAATTGGCTGCAGAAGTCGAGTTTCGCCTTTCATCGTGCGGGCTAGGAATGTCCGGCACAACATCCACCTCCAGAGTGGAAACTGAGCGCGAGAACTGCTGGGAACCACACAACATCGGGATCGTTGCGGCCTTCCAGGGCCACTGAGCTTGGCAGCGCCCACCGCTCGGTGTCAGATTTTGGGTCTCGCCAGACGGCCGGTCCACTCGTCCGGGTGAGTCGTCGACGACGTCCACGCATCCCGGGTGCTGCAAGCACTTCAGTGTCCTCGGAGCGGGTGGACTGTCGTTCTGGGGACGGTCAGACCGCCCTTCGGCACACGGGGGGGCACGTCAGCGCTGCGCACCCTGTTCGCCATGGCGACGGGCGTCTAGGCGCGGTGGGAGGGAAGGGCGCGCAGCCGTGGCGAGCTTCCAGCGTCGTGAGGTACCGACTCGGCTTGTGGTGAGGGTAGGGCGGCGTGGATCAAGGGTGCGGCACGATATGTCCAGCCCGGTCCTGCGTTCTTCCAGCAGCCCAGCATCGCCCAACGCCCGTGGCGGGTGAGCCACAACCAGACGTCGACCAGATCGGGATCGTCGCCGTCGGCGGGCGGAAGGAGCTGCAAGACAACAGTTCCCGCAGGGAGAGTGGCGGGGCTGAGGTTCGTCCTCCAGGATCCAGTGAAGCCGGTGAGGGCCTGGTGCGGGTCTCGGTCGGTGGAAGTGATGACGATGCCGCCGGTGTTGCGCGGCATACGCATAGGCGGCGGGGGACCGAGAGTGCAGGCCACCCGAGTACGCGGGGCGGGTGAGGAACAGGGCGCGACCGGAGCCCGGTTCGGCCTCGGCCCGGGGGCGCGTAGTTCCTGCGTCGGCGGCGTGTGAAACAGCGAACGGTCTACTGAGGACATCTCTATTGCCTCCATAGTGATTGTTTCGACTTCCAGGGGCAGTGATATGGACGCTCCGGCCAGCGGCGCTGTCAACCGGTGTGTGATGCGGCGTAGGACTAGCCGGTATGCATGTCCAAGCCTGCACCGCCAGACGGGCGAGCGCAGTCATGGTGCTGGTCATGCGCATTCGAATTGCGCTTTCTACAACGAAATTCTTACGACAGGACGGCGATCCAGCCGCCGAGGATCAGGCTGGGGCCGGCGGCGATGCGTGCGGTCCGGGCTCGCAGCGTGGTCGCCCATGCCAGGCCGGCGAGCACGCCGAGCACCAGCAGCGACGCGGCGATGCCCACCAGCACGGTTCGCCACCCGATCCACCCGGTGTACACCGAGATCGCGGCGAGCAACGTGATGTCGCCGTAGCCCAGCCCACCCGGCGCGACCCAGTAGGCGAGCGAACCGACAACCAGCACCAGAACGCTGGCGGACAGCGATCGCAGCAGCGCCGTCGGCGAGCCCACCGCGATCGCGTGGACGGTGAACACGACCAGGCCTCCCGCGGCCAACGCGATCACCCACGGGCGGGGCAATCGGTGACAGGCCATGTCGATCCAGGCCAGCGCCACACTGCAGATCGCCCACCACCACCAAGCGACGAGCACAGGATCGGTGGCGAAGCGGCACCCCACGGCGAGCGAAACAGCGCCGCCGGCAGCGCTGAACCCGGCCAACGGCCAGGGCCGTGTCGACCACACCACCCACGGCCGCACCGCCCACGCCACCACCGGACCGACCGCGATGCCCGCGAGGAAAACAACGGCGACTACGGACACAGAACAAGAAGGCGTCGGTGCGTGAACGACGCCCTCCACTGATGTGCGGCAGGGAAGAATGTGCCAACACCACAATTTCACCTCCGAAACTGGGAACCAGGCTGCGAGGAAGCCCGAAGGATCCGGATTTGTCGCAGCGGGTCCGGGGAGATTGAGCGTGGCATGGGATCGCGCCTCGTGTCAGTTTTTGTCACTGCGAACTGGTGTATCCGCCCGTTCGAGTGAAGCCTCAGAGTAACCATCTATTGATGCCCGGTCGCACAGGTCCTTGCAGCAGAGGAAGCCGCGATCACGTTCCGTGACATGGGTTTTCGATGCTGGAACTTCCAGCGGCGTTGGGAGCCAGGCTCACTCGGATGGGTGTATCTGTCCGATGGGGGGACCAAAAACTGACACCGGAACCGTGCCCGTGTCACCGTGGCGAAACCCACAACGCGGAACCCTCTCCACTGAGATGGCGATATTCCGAATGGGCTCCCGTTTCTCTTTCTTCCTGCGCGCCTCGCGCGGGACTGGAGTGATCCATTATGCGAAACGTACGACAATCCAGCAGATCCCGAACGCTCTTTATCTTGCGGTGGCAAGACGACGAGGACTGGGGCCACCTGTCCGCGGTCACCGACGCCGCCAAGCCTGTCTTCCTCGGATTCGTCAACCGGGCCCTCGATCCGGTCTTTCACACACTCAGCCGTGACTGCTCGATCGGCGCCGACGGATTCCGCGAAGTGTGGTTCACCGGACACCTCTCCGACGCGACGCGCGCCCCGAGGTGATCGGCATGCGACACCATGGGATCACGATCAACGGCATCGGAGCAACCACCGGCAACCTCATGACCGCCGCCGACGCCATCCAAGCCGGCCACTACAGCGCACAGCAGGCCCACCGGAACCAGCAGGACTCCGTTGCGGTCGCACCAGAATGCACCGGGCCCGAGCTCGCGACACGCGCAGGACGCCAAGCCCTCCACGGCTTCCACCGCCGCCTGGACCTGCACCTCCACTCGACAATCCACGACCCGGGCATCGATTTCTGGTCGCCCAACTGCTTTGTCGCCGGCCAGCTCGGTCTCGATACGACCATGACCCTTGCGGTCAACGGCATGTCTAACAGCATGGTCGCCGGACTCGAATTGGCCGCCAACGTCCTCAAAGGTCAACCCGGTCAGGCCGTGCTCCTCACCGCCGGCGACACCTTCCACACGCCCCTGTTCGACCGCTGGCAAACCGACCCCGGCATCACCTACGGCGACGCCGGAGCCGCCGTCCTCCTCCAACGCGACTCCCAGGACGATGCTGTGGCCGAATTGGTCTCCACCACCTCCTGCGCGCAACCCCAGCTGGAAGGCCTCCATCGCGGCAACACCGGCTGGTACAACGGAAACACCTACAGGCCGCCGATCCAGCTCCGCCAGCGAAAAGCACGCTGGCTGGCCACCCACGACGGCCCCGGCAGTCTCGAGACGCTCAACGCGACCGCCGTCGGCGCCGTCGTCAAGCAAGCGCTGTATGACGCCGACCTCGAACCCGACGACCTCCGCTACCTGCTCTGCCCGCACTACGGAGCCCCGCTGACCCACCGGCACTGCCTCGCACCACTCGGCATCCCCGAAGTACGCAGCACTGCCTTCCTCGCCCGACGCTACGGCCACATGGGCGCCTGCGACCACATCGTCGACCTCCACCACCTCCTCGCTCGACGCCTCGTCACCGCCGGAGATCACATCGGCCTGCTGGGCATCGGCGTCGGCATGACCTGGACCGCGGCCATCCTCCGCATCACCACCAACTAGCCACCGCCGGCCCACAAAAAGCACCACCCAGGGCGAATTCTCGCCCGGGAGAACTGCGCCTAAAAAGAGAAGGAGAGAACGATAATGAACAAAGAAACCCAGCATCTCCGCAAGGCGGCCACGAACAGGATACGAGCCGCGTTGGTCGCCGTCCTGACGATGCTGCCCGTCCCCGGAGCCGTGCCCGTGGCTCAAGCCACCGCCCCCGATGACGACTGCATCGCAGGGTCATGCGGACTGCCGCACTGGGAAGAGCCGCGTCAGGGACTCCCAAACAAGTACGTGCTGTGATGCACTGCTGAATCCCTCACGATCACCGGAATCCTGCCACTGGGATCAGTCTTCAACACATCCCGGTCGGCGAAGTTTCTCCTCTGCATTAACGAAATCCCTGACCGTAAGTCTGGTTATGAGAGGAATGTTCGATGCGCAAAAAGTACGGTGCTGCCGTGAACCTGGCAGCTGCCGCGGGAACCCTGATGCTAGGCCTCACCGGCACAGCCCACGCGGACGGCGCCTGCCCGCCCGGCACCGCGCTGTCCATTCAAGACGGTGCCCGCATTCGCCGCGCCGCAGACCTGCAGTCGCCCGTCGACGGCGTCTACTACAAGGACCATGCCTACCGTGTGCACCAGCTCGTCGGCGGGGCCCCCACAACGCCTGACTGGGTCAACCTGACCGACGACACAACCCGGGTCATCGGCTGGGTACACGGCAGTGTCGCCGCTTGCCTCGGCCTCACACCGCCCGGCTGACCGAACAAGGCAGGCGTCGACTACCGCTAACAACTAAACAGCAGCTGACCAGCGCGGCCCTCGATCAAGCAATCGAGGGCCGCGTTGGTCGATCTTCCAGTCTTTAAGCGACGGGCTTGCCGAGTTTGCGGATACTGTTGCCGAACGCGCTGGCTTCGGAACTGAACGGGAGCGAGCTGAGTAGTTCGTAGGATCGGCGGCGATCGGTGTGGTTGTAGACCGGTGTGGTCACCATGATCTCGTCGGCGCCGGTCTCGTCGAGCAGGGTGTTCAGCTTGCTGCGCACAGTGGCGGGCGAGCCCACCACGACGCTGTGGGAACGCTCGGCGATCTCCTTGCGGTCTGCGGAGGTGTAGGCGTACGCGGCCGCGTCTTCCGGGCTGGGCAGCAGGATCCGCTTGCCTTGGATGCGGCTGAGCACCTTCAGTCGAGTTGAGCCCGCGAGCCATTCGGCGCGCTCGTCGGTGTCTGCGGCAATGACCGAGATGCTGACGATGATCTGCGGGGCCGGCGACGTCGGCGAAGGCTGGAACGAGTCCCGATACATCCGGACCGCTTCTAGGCCGTCCGGGTTGAGGTGGTGGGCGAACGCGTAGGGCAAGCCGACCGAGCCTGCGAGCTCGGCGCTGGCAGTGCTTGAGCCGAGAATCCACACATTCGGCCGGTTTCCGGCGGCAGGCACTGCTGTGACGGTCTGGTCCTCTGTTGGATCGAAGTAGCTGAGCAGTTCCTGCAGCAGCTCGCCAAATGACACATCGTTGTGCGGGCGTGGACCGCGGATTGCGGCGGTGGCATGAGACGGCCCGCCTGGTGCGCGACCGAGTCCAAGATCAATCCGGCCGGGATTCAGTGCCTCCAGAGTCCCGAACTGCTCTGCGACCACCAGCGGCGCGTGGTGGGGCAAGAGAACCCCGCCGGATCCCACGCGCATGCGGCGAGTGGCACTGGCTATCTGGCCCACCAGCACTGCGGGAGCAGAGCTGGCGACTCCGCGCATACTGTGGTGTTCGGGCACCCAGTACCGGTAATAGCCCAGTTCTTCGGTAAATCGGGCCAGATCGAGAGTGTTGAGGAGGGCCTGTCGAGCAGTGGAGCCCTGCACGATCGGTGAAGTGTCCAGGACGGACAGACGCACGTCAGCCTCCGGCATGGCCATTCTCCAACTCCTTTCGGATCGCGCCGCGCTTTGCCAGCTCTGCAGCGAGTCCGATCATCCACTGTGCTCGACGGCGCCAACTGCCGTGGAAGTCAGGCTCCACGCGCGGATATGGCGGCTCAGTGGGCTCAGGCTCATCGCCGGCCCACCGCGCGTCACGAGCCTGCGCACGCCGCCGCAATGCCGCCTCCACCATGTTCGCCGCCACGACTGGGTCGCGAGGATCGCCTTTTGGTTCCGGACAGTCTCTAGCAAGTTCGGCCAAGCCGTCGGTGATCTCGGCAGTGATTCGTTCGAAGTCGCCGTCGCTGCTGCGACGATCGCCGCTGTGCGGGGCGTCCAAGGCGATGTGCGGGAACTCCTCGGTCAGCTTCTTCCACAACGGACGCATCTCGGTGGCGTAGCGGGTTCGGAGAGCCTGCTCGTAACGCGTTCTGATCGCGAACACAGCGGTGGCCAACGGTGCCAGTGCCAGCCCCAACGCCAGCAACAGTTGGCCACCGAGCTGGCCCGTGGAGTACAGCGTGCTCAGAATTTCTAGCTTGGCGTGGGGTGCGACGGTCCGAATGGCTTGCCGGGCCAGCGAGATCGCGTTGACTCCCAGTGCCATTGCGGCGCTGCCGACGATCACGACCCAGAATGCGGCGCGAGCCCACGGATGCTCCAGCCGCGTGAGATATCTGCTGGCCCGGCGGACCCCGAGAAACCACGCGCCCAACGAATACCCGTCGACGGCGAGGTAGAAACCCGCACGTTGCCATGTCCGGTACTGGCCACTTCCGGTTTCCGTCGGCCACACAGCCAGCATCACCACCATCGTGGTTACCGCGGCAGCCAGTACGCCAAGCTCGAGCCATGCTGCGCGGGCACGTGCGGACACGGGCTTGCTGGTGTCCGCGAGAAGGAAGTACGCAGCCCATGCGTAGGCCATCGCCATCCAGCACCCGTTGATCAACGGCGTCCACGCACTGCCGAAGAACTCTTTGACCGGAGCCAACATGGGCGTGCGGATGCCGACCGTGGCCGCGAACGCCAAGCACAGCAGCCCGGGCACCAGCACCCGCAGTGCGAGATCGTGCCGCCTTCGTGTCAGCTGGAGAAGCTCCCAGATCGCGACCGCCACGATTACGGCAGCCTTGAGCCACCGCAGCGCCAGCTCGGCACTCATGTTCGTTCCTGATCCAGGGCGACGAAGCCGAACGCGGCAGCGATGCTGCGCTCCGCCGCACCGACATCCGCGGGCAGATCGTTCGGCCGCGGTCGCTGACGCGACATCGTTACAAGGAGACGAGCTCCGACCTCAGCCTCCCACTCGCGCCAGTCGGCATAGGCGCCCTGGGAATCCGGAGCTTTTGAGGCTGCGACCCCGCACGTCAGTGACTCGCCGACGTCCAGGTGCTCGCGGACCAGATGGATCAGTTCGTGAAAGATCACCAGATCGCGTTGCGGTGTTGGGGCTGCCCGCTCGTACAGGATGGAATCCGCCCGCCGCTGTTGCGCGACATGACCTACAGAGGTGGTAGCACCGAGATCGACTCCCCGGACCTTGATAGGCCGGCCACGGTACTTCCCGAGTCGGTGACACAGATCGACCGGGTCGAGTGATGGACGCATCCCGAGGGAGATGATCAGGTTCTGGCACAGCGCCTGCATCTGTGTCACGTTCAACGGCCCCGTGAGCGCCGAGCTCCAGATTCGGCCGCCGTCAACGTCGTCGCGCGACGCGTGATATTCGGCCCCGGCCGCAGACGAAGTTCGGAGTCCCAGGCTTCGGCCGAGCTCGTCCCACCGCGATACGGCAGACGGCGCGAACGCGCGACAGATCCGAAATCCGTCGAGACCCCAGTCATGCAGCGCGCGTTTGAGAACGGCCTCGTGCGCTCGAGCAACTTCGGTTGGATCGGCCCCGAAGAAGGCAGAATCGACTCCGAAAAATTTGGCGATGACACCAAGCTGCTCCGTGTTCGCGTGCTCGCCAGCGCGTAGACGGGCGACAGCATCGCCGCTCATTCCGACCGCTTGACCGACCTCATCGTCGGTGTACGGCCGCCAGCCGACAATGGGGTCCCTCACCTCGGCCACGTTGAACAGCCAATTCAGCCGTCCTGCTACCGACCCAGCGTCGCCTTCGGCATCGGTCATGCACGTGTCCTCCCCCCAGCCTCCTCGTCCTCGTCCCCGTCGTCGAGCAGAGCGCGAGCGAGTGCGCGCATCATCGCAGCCTGCTCACGCGCGGCCGTGACATTGGTGGCCCCGCGGTGTCCGACTTTCGTGACGCCCGACTCCTTCATCGCCTGCTGCAGCTCCTCGGTTGCCGCCCGCAGCTCCTGGAGGGCCCGGCGATCAGCCGCGATCTTGGCATGTAGCTTCTCCTCCCGCACGGCCAACTCAGTCTCGACCTCCGCAGCCACGGCGGGATCGGTGAAGTAGCCGACACGAACCTCGAAGAACCAGGCAACGGTTTCGAGCGTGCGCACGGTGGGGTTGGTCTTCACCCCCCTGCGCAGCTCGGAAAGATGCGACTCAGACAGTTCCCGCCCGGACGCCTTGCAGGCGGCAACGACTTCCCGATTGGTAAACGTTCGCTCCGGGGCATGTGGGGGCCGTTGCACCTCGAACAGGCGATTGAGCCGACTGCCTAAGGTCGGCGACGCAGCCGAAGGCGTTTGCTCGGAGCTGTTCGTCATCACATCTCTCCACTTCAGCGTTACCCGCAAGCATGACATCCCCGACCCAACCGCGCCAGCGACGCAAAACCCAGCTTGCAGCGACATTGATGCGTAGTAGCGTAGCGATCAGTGGAGAAAGTCAAGATCATACTTCGCTGAGGGTGAGGCTCGTTCGTCCCCATTGGCGCAGGTGGGCGGAAGGCAAGGCACTGAGGCCCGCGTGAACGACACCGCCGTCTCGAGCGGTAAAAGCATGCCCCGCGCTGATCGACGCAAGCACACATGAGCGACGGGATCTTTGATTCACATATTGGGGGTCGCCGTGTTTGATCAAGAAATAGGAGAACTCCAGACGGAAGTACGCCGGCGTGGCCGCTGCGTCACGTCCGTCACCCAGGACAGATGGTTTCCAGCGCTGGCCCGCGGCACCGAATCGGCGGAGTACCAGCGGCGTCAAGCTGCCCACGCGTGTGCGGGCTGTCCAGTTAAGACCGAATGCCTCGCCATCGCCCTGACCTACGAAAGCGACGAGGGCACGAGCTGGGGGATCTGGGGAGGCGTGTGCGCACGTGACCGCCAGCAGGCCATCCAACACGTGACACTGCGACCACACCGCAGGCCCGATGCAGTCACTCTCGCACAGCAGCTGCTGGCAACCCTGGACACCAGCTCGAGGCCCGCACAAAATCCCCGACTCCAATTCGGTTCGCGCAACTCTCACTCGAGTGGGCGCATTGCCTGAATGAGAGACCCTAAACACGAGCAACGAATCGATCACCCCTGCCAACACTGCCAAGCAGGCGCCGATCACTGAGATCATCCGTGGGTACGCCTGGGCCGCCGATGCCTGCCAATGCCGAGAAAACGAATCACGGCAACGCCGACGAGCCCTTCCCCTGCAAGACCCTGATATCGGCGCACCACCAGGCAATCACTCATGCGGCACTACGGGTGCTCTGCACACCCATAGCTCACCTCGGAAGGGACTACGTCGTCGGAACCGCGGTTATCTGCGGGCCCGACTAATGCCACCTGATTAGGCCTGGCTCGCTTTCCAGGTGGCGAGCTCGCCGCCGGGCATGCACACGACCTTCATCCCGCCGGGTCCGGCTACGGTCCAAGCTTCGTAGGTGGGACTGGGGTACGCACGAAGTTCGTCCCCGCTGGCGAACCTCACGACGAGCGTGCCATCACTCTCAATGTATCCCTTGCTGATGACCTGATCAGCAAGGGATCGCAGATCGTCGGAGTCCGCATTGGACGGATCCGGAGAGAAACTCAGCACGCCGTGGGATGTCCGCAGCGTGTAGTCGTTTTCGATGCGGAACTCGTACCCCCCGCTGGTCCCGAAGGACACTGTGTAGTCGAAGCTCTGCTCGGTGAGCCGTTGCCCCTGCAGGTTGAGGTCCATTTTTCCTTACCAGCCTTCCGGAACCGGGTAGGAGCCGTCAGGACGTAGAGGGATGTGCGTTTCAGAGTTGGGCCCCGGCTTTCCGTTGAGCCCCACTGGTTGCCCATGTTCATTGTAGAACCGGACGTACCCGTCCGGATAACCCGGCTTCGGATCCATCACTCGCACCATGTTCGCGTTACCGCTTGAACCCGGATCCTGGTAGACGGTTCCCTTTCCGTTGTCTGCGGTTCGGGCTTCCCAGCCGTCCTTGACCCCGGGCGGGTTGCCGTCGACATCCGTGGAGCTGTTGTCGTGTCTATCGAGTGGCTCGACGTGGTCATCGCCTGCCGCGTTGGTGGCGATGTTCATCGCGGCGGCACCGACCATGGTCGCTCCGGTCGCGATACCGGCTGCGGAGACCACGTTGAGCGGGACCCCGCCAATCGCTCCGACGCCGGTGGCATCTAGGGCAATCCCGAGTCCTTCACCACCAGCGCTGACGGCCATCAGCCCGATGCCCGCTGCCGCCATGGCGACATCGGTGGGATGGTTGAGCATGGCGTTGCCGACCGAGGCGAGGTCATTGACGGCGTGGGTGCCGATGTTGACGAGTCCGTCGCCGATATCGCCGAGGACGTCGCCGACGTCGTCCCAGAATCCGGGGCGTTCCGGCGCTTTGTCTCGGGCGCGACCAAGCGTATCGGCTGCCGCGTCTCCGGCGGCACGGAGCTGGCCTCGGGCGCGGTCAAGGATCCTGCGTGCCTCTGCGCGTTTGGCTTCCCCCGGGTCGTTGAACGGAATCACCGGTGCTGTGGTGGGCGCGCCATTCTCTGCTCTGGCAGCAGCGTCTTGTTCAGCTTGACGTACCGCTTGGTCGTGCTGCTCTTTGGCCCTCTGAGTTGATGCTTCTCCCTCGTCCCACAACCGGATGGCATCCTGTGCCTGTGTCTGCGCCCAAGACAAGGTCGAGGCATATCCGGCGAGAGCGCCTGCGCCGTCCTGGAAGGCGTCGCCGGCTTCGGACCACTTGGGTGGTTCGCCGTCGAAGACCTCGCGGAAGCTGTCGGCCGCAGCGCCACTCCAGCCCTCGGCTATGTTGATGCGTCGCAGCCCTGACCCGGCGTCGTGCAGGGCTTCGCCGTAGGTGGTCATTTGCTGCGCGATGGTCTGGAGCGCGCCGACATCACCTGGTATGAGAGCCTTCGGGTCCTTGGTGATTCCTAGTTCCGCTGTCATCGCGGGCCGGCGGGATCGGGTCCGGTAGACCGGTCGATGATGCCCGCGAGTTGTTCCTGGGCGTCCTGATCGACTTTTTGGTAGGTCTCGACACAGTACGTCAGCTGGCCTGCGATCGCCTGCTCATCCTTTGCCAGGTTCGTGACACCGAGTTGCCACCGGTCGCAGAAGTCCGTGATCGTTCCGGCTAACCGGTCGTGCCCCACGATTGCGCCGTCGCCGTCGATCGTGTCGACCCGGTGTCGCGCCAGCTGGCTCAACGTCTGGTTCACTCCATCGCTGGCCTGCGCTAACGCCTTGAGGTCGACGTGGAATCCGTCAGCCATCGCAGCCCTCGTCCCTTCCCTGCGCCAACAAGCTTCTCCAACCGGAGAAAGACACTGGCCGCTTTCCTCGATCAACAGTTTTCCAATATTATTGCTGGCATCACATTGTGAGTTTTTTGGCGATTCGCGTTACTTCCGAGTCCAACCAGCGTGGCCACGCTAAACACCCGCCCAGTGAGAATCCGCGGTTTGACGATCATTCACACGAAGGGACCAACAGGATGGGTACCATCCAGAGCCCAGCCAGTCTGTGGGCCATCTACTGGCGTCCGATATGAGGCATTTCGGCTCATAGAGAGCAAAGCTCTTGCGACTTGGACGATCCGAGCCGCGGCGGCTCCATCCCTAAACGTTGACGGCAAGGTGCGGAGCTTGTCGTGGAGAGCGGCCTGGCGGGTTATCCAGGATTCGGCGGTAGTGGTGATGCCTTGGCCGGGGAGGACGCGGTGGCCGAAGGTTCCTTCTACTTCTGGCAGCGTGAGGATCACGGAGCCCGTGAAGATGCCCAGCATCACCATGCAGCCAAGGAAGCAGCCGCGAGGGCCAACAGGTTTGTCGTCGTGGACAAGAAGAATCCAGTTAACGGCGTCCAATGCCGGGCTCCTCCAATGTCTGTCGCCATCGCGCGGACGGACCTGTGCGCCACTCACACAGCCGGTGCCTCAGCGATCGCGTCCAGCGGGCACGGGAGGCGGCCCGCCACTTCCGGATCACGGCGCGAAGCCAGCGCATCAGCGCACCTCCTGCGCGGGCGAAGGGCGCGGTCCGGCCGGCGAAGGGGTGGTGCCGCAGCGGACGTGCTTGGTGGGCCTGGCTGCCAGCCAGGCCCACGCGTGCTCGGTGTCCTCTGGGAGGGAGGAGTCCGGGAGCACCGCGGTGTGCGGGCAGATGATCACCTCGTGTCCGGTGCGGTGTAGCACGGCGCGGACCTCGCGTGCCCAGGCCCAGATCGCGCAGGGGGTGGCGGTCATGCCGCGGGAGAGCACCATGGGGGGCATCACTGCCAGGCCCTGCTCCAGGACGTAGGCGCGGCCGTCGTTGACCAACCACCGCCCGAGCTCGGTCAGGCGCTGCACGAGCACGGGCAAAGGCGCTTGAGTGCAGCGGTGTTTGAGCGGCAGCACCCTGTTCTTGACGGTCCAGGCCGCGGTCATGCCGCGGGAGTCCGCGCGCAGCACGAGCTCTGCGGGGTCCGGGTCCCGACGCGGGAGTGCCATCGTCACTGGTCAACATCCTTGCGCCGCGATGGCCGTGGTCCACGGGAGGTTCCCGGGGGCGGGTGCCTTGGCGGGTTCGGGGGTCAGGAGTTCGTCGATGCCGCAGTCGAGGGCTTTGCAGATGACCGCGAGGTCGCTGAGCTTGACGCTGGTGGGCTGGCGGGACCACAGGCCGGACATCTTCCCGGCCGAGATCACGAGACCGTGTCGGGCGAGAAGTTCTTGCACCTGGACGGCTTTCCAGATGCCGCGCTTGGCGGCCGCCATGCGCAGGTTCCAGTACATCGAGCGGTTCCTTTCCACACATCAGGCCAGCCGGGAGTTCCGGGTGGCGAAAGAGGTTTGTTCGTCGGGGGCGTGGTCACGGGGCGGCGTGCAGGACGGAGGTCACGCCGGTGTCGCTGTGGGTGAAGCGGATGCCGCGCAGCAGGGCGACGGGGGCGCCGCGGCCGCGCTGGCCGAGCAGGAGCCCGGCGGCCGCGGCCACGAGGTCGACGAGCGTCTCGTGCTGGCGCGTGCCCTGGTGTTCGGTGGTGCGCAGCGGGTGGATTCCGGCGGCGCCGAGTGCGATCACGGTGGAGCCGTGCCGGTCGGGGCGGCCGTCGGAGTCGGCGATGACCACGGCGAGCCCGCTGGCGCCGGTGGCGTGGTGGAGGGCGTCGCGCAGCCGGCGGGCGGAGGCGTCGGGGTCGGCGGGCAGCAGCACCGCGCGGTCGTGGTCGCCGTCTTGGTCCACTCCGGCGCTGGTGAGCTCGTAGCCGAGGTGGTGGTGAGCGATGAGGGGCCCGGTCGGGCCCGCGAGCCGGTGGGAGACCGACTCATCCAGGATGATCTGCACGAGTTCGGCGGGTTTCCCGGTGAGGTAGGCCAGGAGGCGGGCGTGGCGGCTCGGGGTGATTCCGGTGTAGGCGACCGTGCGCCGTTCCGACAACGACACCACTTTGCTGGCGACGACAAGGACGTCACCGGGCGCGAGCTGCTCGCCGAGCGAGGCGAGCACGCCGAGGACCGGGCCGACGAGGTCGTCGCCATCGCCGAGTTCGGGGATCTCCAGCGCGCGGCCCCGGAAGTCGCTGGTGGCGGCGGTCATACGGTGCTTGTCTCCTTCGTGGTGAGGGCGTCGAAGACGGTGGTCATCCAGGTGTGCAGCTGGGCCTGGCGCTGGTCCAGGGAGCTGACCGACCCGACGTGCAGCCAGGTGCGCGCCTGTTCACATAGGACGGCCACAACGTCGCGGCGGTGTCGGTGGCGGGGATGCCAGTGGCGACCGTGTGCCAAGCGGTGGCCACCACCTCCGGCCACGGCATCCCGTCGGCCGCGCGGTGTTTCAGCGCCGCCAGGCGTTCGCGGCGGGCGGTGATCTCCGTGGGGGCGACCGTGCGGTGCGCGATCCGCGGCAGACCCAGCTCGACTGGGGCCAGGGTGCTGTGGCGGCCGGTGCCAGCAGGACCGGCACGGTGTCTTTGAAGTACCGCGGCAGGTTCGAAACAGCTGCCGCGTGTCGTTTGACGTGGGGCGCGCACACGGACCTCACTGGCCCGGTCGTGGCGGCGGCGTGCAGCAGGAACGCGGTGATGCCGCAGCCGCGCAGCTCGGCAGGAAGGGTGAGCCACCGGCGCCGGGCGGCGCGCCAGGCCCTCGGTGACAGCGCGACCTCGCCGGCCAGTGGCCGGGGGAGGTCGATGCCGAGGGTGGCGGCGGTGAGGGGGCGGGCGAGGTGGTGATCGAGGTTCTCCTCGTCCCACCACGTCGGGTGAAATCCGGGGAGCGGTGAACGGAAACCACTGCGTGCTCCTTGCGAAGGACCCGGCTGGCGACACGCCACCGGGGTCATGGCTGTTCGGGGTATAGCCCGGCGACGCGTCGCCAGCCAGTAGCTCGGCTCCCGGGCCGGGGGAGTGCTGGAAGCCGAGCTAGATATGGGATTCAGCGCAGGGCGTGACGCGGCTCGTCGGCTTCGTCGAATAGCGTGCGCCGTGCTGAGAGGTAGATCTTGCACGGAGATTTCGGTCGCCGCCACGGTTTCTGCCACCGCCACAAGGTTCGAGAACATGCCGGGCACTCACCGATCTCGTTCGGCTCGTGTTCGGCCATCAGGGTCCGCACGGCTTTGATGAGGTGCGGAACCTCTGAGCGAGCAACCGCGGTCACCGCTCGGTCATCACCCTCACAGACGACTCGCGCCACGTCGTCCAAACGCTGGCGCACCGATGTATAGAGCTCCTTCAGAAACACGTCCCACCCACCACGGTCGTTCGAAGTATGGGGGCGTAGTTCACATGTGACTCCCAGATCACCTCCCGAGCCGCAGCGAGCAAGTCGCGAAGCTGCTTGGCGTTCACCTCGAACCACTCACCAGGCGGCGGCTGCACTCCCACACGGCCATGAGCGAGCGGGAGAACCCGCAGAACCCGGGCGCGGTCCATCACATCGGTGCATCCGACCTCGTGCCGCTGGTTGCTGCAGGTCGATCGATCCTCTATGGACATTTGCTGTCTCCGTTTCGACGAACGCCGGATTCCGCCGTCATAGGGAAGCCAACGGAACGTGGGCACGTGGGGTCGGCGCAGAATGGCCGGATAGCGCGCGCAGTCGTCTTTGACGAGCGGCAGAGCGGTTTCGGTCAGCTATAGGATCCTCGTCTTCACAACGGCGAGGTCATCAGCCAAGTCACTGCGAAGCGCGACTGGTTCGTGAAGCGAGCGCCGGGGCTAATGCGCTGACCCGAAGGCGGCCTGGCCGAGCAAGTGACGCACCGTCAGCGTGCCTTCACCAGCCCCGCCGTGCTTGCCTCTCTCGACGCAGTAGCGGACCAGCAACCACGTCATGACTGAAAGAGCCGCGCCACTGAGTGCGATCAATGTGACAATCATCAGATGTTCTCCTTCTGCTGTCCTGCGAAGCAGTCAGATCGGCCGCGAAGTTGTAGTCGGTGAGCCGAACGGCCAGCAGGTCGTGCAGTGGCTCTGGCCCGGTCGTGGTGGCGAGGGCAGGCAGGCGGCACCGCATTCCGCGAGACCGAAGGTGCGTCCGGCACCGTGAAGGCGTTCGGCGTTCTCAGGTAGGACACGGTGGATGATGTGACCCGTCCAGAGGCCCGTCCACGCCTTCGCTGCACTGTTCAAAGTTCCTTGCTGGGAATCGATAGCGTGCTGGAAGCGCGGCGGGCCGGCATCGGTGCGCCGGGGTGTCCGTGCGGCGGCAGCGCCAGCAGTGCGTGAATCACTTCGGCAACGGTGCCGATTTCTTGCCACAGCGGGTCGCCATTCGGGTAGTCCTCAGCACGGATGCGTGCCGCGACGGCTTCGGACATCCCGCGCAAGGCGATGTTCTCGACCACGCCGTAGCTGCACCAGCGTTCTGCGTAGATCGCCTCGCCGAAGTGCATGAACCGGAACCGGGCATCAACGGCTCGCCGGAGGGCGGCGATGTGCGGGGCCATTTCGTCGGAGGGCGGTGTCAGCAGCATGATCGTTCCTCGGGGTGGTGCACGGCGGGCCTGCCGGATTCGGGGGCTTCACGGCAGACCCGCCGTGATCGGACCCTGCCCGGCCCGGTCGGGGGTCGGGTCGGGCAGGGAGTCTGAATAGTCGCCGGAACCAACTGTCGCGGCGGCAGCGGTGACGCGACTTCATGCGGAGATCGATGTCGGACGGCGTGACCCACGCCAGGAGGTAGGCCAGGCAGCGGGAACACTTCCGGCCCGGCGGGTTGGTCAGCGAGACCGTAAGGACCGGGTGACCGCAGACCGCCTCGACGCGGCCGGTGCCTTTCCCGATCGCCCGCGCGTTCTCCTCGTCGGTGACGGCGTGATCCTGCCTGTCAGCGCCACTGAGAACCCACATCACGTACAGGCGCTCGTCCTCGACGGTCATCAAAACCGCCTCCTTCAGGGCTATCCAGCCCTCCGTTCTCGATCGGTTTTCGGGGACGGGCGGCGCGCGAAGCCAGGGGTCTTGTCTAACCCCGGTTCGGCTCGACGCGGCGCCGCCCGCCACATGCGCCCAGACCGTCCCGCCTGGGGTCACAGGACGGCCGGGCGGGTCTCAGTTGTGGCGGGGCGCAATCGGAACGCTTTGGCGGCGCCGTCCCAGCCGCGCGATCTCGATTGCGGCAGCGAGCTCGCAAAGGTCGTCAGCCAGCGAGCGAGCCGCATCTGGTGTCAGGAACGAGGCTTCGGTCGGCGAAGCCAGGAGCACCACGCGGTCGGAGCTGATGTAGGTCGCGACGCTCGTCGTCCTGTTGGTGGAGTCGGTACACGCGACGTTTCTCCTGGTCGGATGCGCAAAGGTAGGGACGGCAGGGGTACTCATCGAGTGTCCTCCAATCATCAGTAGGCTTGTATCTGATCCGGGTAACTCTCCTGCTGTGATCTATTAACGGTAACCATAGGCAGATAATCAACCTTTGACTAGCCGTCCGATCGGGTGTGCTTGGGCGATACCCTCTGCGGAGGAGGGAGGTATCAGCCCGCCCGCCCGTTTACTGAGAGGCGCAACGCGACGATGGCAACCATCCGTACGGCCAAGAAGCTGCTACTCGGACGCGAGATTGCACACATGATGGAGACTGCGGGTGTCTCGCAATCAGAGGCTGCCAAGCTGATCGAGATGAGCCAAAGTCGGATCGCCAGCCTGATCAGCGGCGCGGGCAACATCGCTCCTGGCGACCTGATCCTCCTTGCCACCAAGCTCGGCTTCGCTGACGAGGGCTACCAGGAGGCACTGCGCGAGCTGCGACGCGACAACCACAAGCGCGGGTTCTGGACGACCGGCCACAACCGTGCCTACAGCGAGGACGTGCGCCTGCTGGTTGACCTGGAGAAGCACGCAGACCAGATCCGCTGGTCCCAAGTGGAAGTCGTCCCTGGCCTGTTGCAGTGCGAGCAATACGCTCGCGCCATGCACGCGACTCAGCCCGAGATCAATGGCCTGACCGTCGACGACTTGGTGAACGCCCGGCTCGCTCGGCAAGACATCTTGGACAAGGGCGAGCCGCCATCCGCTCAGTTCGTACTCTCCGAGTCGTGTTTGCGCCGCATGTGGGGTGGCGGACCCGAGGTCATGCGTGAGCAGCTTGATCACATCATCAAGCTCTCGAACCGACCGAATGTCATGATCCAGGTGATGCCTTACGCGGTCCTTCCTGGACGCCAGTCTCCGATCGGTAACCATTTCGTGCTTCTCCGCGTGCCCTCGCCTGGTCAGGCCGGGCCGCTGGAGCTGGCGTACATCGAAGGTGTAGGCGAGATCCGCTATCTCGATGACAAGAAGGCGCTCGCCAAACATGATGCAGCCTGGGCACGTCTGACTGCTGCCGCTCTGAACTTCGACCAGAGCCGGGAGTTCATTGAGCAGGTTGCCGCCGAGTTCAAGGAATATCCCCGACACCCCTAGGGAGACCGCATGAGTACGATCCCGCCATCGTTCGCTGAACCCGAATTCCGGAAGGCCACTCGCAGCCAGCCCAACCAGTCGTGCGTGTGCGTCGCCCGCCGAGGCGGCTGGGTCGAGCTGCGCGACTCCAAGACCACCTTCGGCGCTCCGAACGACCACCGAATCGTCTTCACCGCTGACGAGTTCGACGCCTACCTGGCCGACGAACGCGAAGGCCAGGCCGGCGGCCTGGCCCTGGAGATCACGCGCCGCGAAGACGGCATGTACCTCCTCCGGCGCACTGGTCAGGCGGGCATCGAGCTCGTCTTCACCGAGGCCGAAATTGTCGCTTTCCGAGACGGCATCGCCAAGCGCGAGTTCGACGCTATCGCTTACGCCGCATAGCTTTTCGGCCGACTGAAGGCCCTGCTGCCGCGCGCGACGGTGGCGGGGTCTTCGTCGTTGCGCCAGTCCGTCGATCGCTATACGTCGTCGAATGCGCGAACCTTCATGACGTCGAGGGCACTTCCTCGCCTTGCTGCTCCTGGAAGTTCTTAAGCGCATTGGTGATGAGTGTCCGTGCCGCCGATCCTGTCACTCACTGCTCAGTGTATAAACTGATTGATAGGTGTCCGGTATTCGGCGCCGTTCGGAATGACACCGAAAACTACCCGTGGTAATGACGTAACCGCTAAGAGTCGATCAAGCTGACCGATCATGACGTCAGCCCCGCCTACCATCGTCGTCAATGCTTGCTGCGCCAGAATGAAGTGGAACCGATGATCACCGTGGTAAAGGATCGTCTGGCGATCCATGCGCTCCGCGACGCCGTCTTCGAGGTCATCAGGCACCTCGTAGAATTCGATCACACGGCGCATGACCTCGCGGGCCGGAGCCCAGGTGGCCGCTACCGCCGCATCCGAACGCAGCCCGGTCTGGTCCAGCCACAGAATCACCGCCTGCTCTTTGCGGGCGCGGGCGGCGATCGCGGGATAGTCCTGTTCCACCCAGCGAGCCGCCGCTTCCGGATCTCTCTCGTAGGCGGCCCGGATCGGTTTCTGCGGCGACAGACCCCACGAGCGCAGGTACTTCCCGATCGTGACCCGCGAGAGCCGGATACCGAACCAGCGCTCGATCAGCTCCGTGACCTGCCCCCGGGTCCACACCAGCCCCGGCAGCGCCAGCTGATCGGGAAACTTGCCCACCACCTGCCACACTCTGAACCGATCCGCCGTTAATCAGACACTCCCCTGCGGCTAACCAGGGTAACTCTGTCTAAGCTTGGTTTTTAACCTCTGGCGTGGGTAGCACGGACCCGGTTGATCATGAACGCAGCCCTTGTTTGATCATTCCTCTTGCCACAGAAAGAAGATCGATCCAAGGGCTGCGATGGCTAGTGTGCACGATCCCGATCGTGAGGTTGCGTTCGGGGAGTTG
>NZ_JBWKKH010000045.1:27528-69550 GCF_056431645.1 Saccharopolyspora sp. NPDC045839 | reverse complement strand
GACCGCGTCCGCTGCTGCCCCCACCAAGTCGGCACCCTCGCCCAAGCCATCCTCACCCTCGAACACGAAGCAGGATGAAAAAGGCTCATTGAAATTGCGGCGCCGTCAGTCCAGTCGGATGTCGCGCAGGAACCAGGTGAGTGCGAAGGCCACCAGCACCACGCAGCCGCCGACGAAGAACACCGTGTCCATCGAGCTGGCGAAGCCCTCCAGGACCGGCCGCGCCAGGCGCGGGTCCAGGCCGTACAGGAACGACGTGTCGTTGATGTCGATCCCGGCCGCGCCACCCGACTGCAGCGCCTCGGCGAACGTCCGGTTCACCGGGTTCGCCAGCACCTCCGGGTCGCGCAGCGCGGCGGTGAACTCCGGCGTGGCGAACGCCGCGCGCGTCGAGTCCGCGATCCGCCCGCCGACCGTGCTGAACAGCACCGACAGGAAGGCCGCCGCGCCGACGGTGCCGCCGGTCTGCCGGAACAGGTTCACCGACGCGGTCGCCACGCCCATGTCGCGCGAGGTGGCGCCGGTCTGCACGACGAGCGTCAGGGTCTGCATCAGCATGCCCAGTCCGCCGCCCATGATCACCGCCGTCAGCCCCACCTGGACCAGCGAGGTGTCCACGCCGATCAGGCTGAACAGGAACAGCGCGGTGGCCATGAACGCGGCGCCGACGATCGGGAACACCTTCAGCCGGCCGGTCTTGGAGATCAGCTTGCCGACGACGCCGGTCGACACCATGATCCCGGCGGTCATCGGCAGCAGCATCATCCCGGCCTCGGTCGGGTTCAGGCCCTTGACGATCTGCAGGTACAGCGGCACGGAGCTCAGCCCGCCGAACATGCCGATGCCGACCAGGAAGTTCAGCAGGTTGCCCATCCGGAACGACGGCTGCCGGAACATCCGCAGCGGCAGCAGGGCCTCGGCACCCATCCGGTTCTCGGCGAACACGAACAGCAGCAGGCCGACCGCGCCGATGCCGTACATGGTCAGCGAGGTCGACGACAGCCAACCCCACTCGCGGCCCTGCTCGGCGACGGTCAGCAGCGGCACCAGCAGCACGACCAGCGCCACCGCGCCCAGGTAGTCGATGCGGTGCCGGACCCGCTCGGTGGCCACGTTGAGCACCTTGGCGACGACGGCCAGCGCCGCCAGCCCGACCGGCAGGTTCACCAGGAACACCCAGCGCCAGCCGTCGATGCCGAGGAAGCTGTCCAGGCCGGCGAACAGGCCGCCGATCACCGGGCCGATCACGCTGGCGGTGCCGAACACCGCCATGAAGTAGCCCTGGTAGCGGCTGCGCTGCCGGGCGGGGACCATGTCGGCGATGATCGTCAGCGCCAGCGACATCAGCCCGCCGCCGCCGAGGCCCTGGATGGCGCGGAACGCGGCGAGCTCGTAGATCGAGTTCGCCATCCCGCACAGCAGCGAGCCGGCCAGGAACAGCGAGATCGCGGTCAGGTAGAGGGGCTTGCGGCCGTAGATGTCGGAAAGCTTGCCGTACAGCGGCGTGGTGATCGTGGCCGTGATCAGGTAGGCCGTGGTCACCCAGGCCTGCGCGGTCTGCCCGTGCAGCTGGTCGGCGATGACCCGGATCGCCGAGCCGACGATGGTCTGGTCGAGCGCGCCCAGGCCCATGCCGAGCATCAGGCCGGTGATCACGGTCAGGATCTGGCGGTGGGTCAGTGCGGGTGCCGGGGCCTGCGCCGGGGGCACAGCCGTTTCCGACATGGCTTTCCCTTCCAGGGGTTGCTCCTCGGGATGGGCCGGCGTGCGAGGCCGGCGGGAGCGCTGCGGCACGAACATCCCCAGAAATTTGCTTGCAGCACTCAACTAGTTGGCGCGGTCAAGCATGACCTCGGATGAAATGCGAAGCAACTTCGTTTCCTGTGCCCTGGACCACGTCAGCGCCGTCGCGACGGCCGGGCCATCCCCAGCGTCGTGCCGTCGGCCCGGCGGAGCACGACGACCGGGGCCGTCGCGGCGTGCTTGCCGCTGCCCGGCGTGAACCGCTCGCGCGGCGAGCGCGGTTGGTAGAACCAGGCGAGCTCGGTCCGCGCCCGCGCCACCGCGCGCCGCCGGCGCAGCTGCCTGCAGATCGCCGGGGCGAGCACCACCAGACCGGACATCGTCGCTACCGCCATCCACCAATGCATCCCCGCTCCCTTCCTCGGGAGGAGGAATGGCGCTCGGCCCGGCTCGTGATGCGACGGCCATCGATATCCCCCGAATGGCCCAGCGAAAATTCAACACATGTTGATTTTTTGGCCATCGGCGAGCTACCTTGCTCCCAACGGCGAGGGAGGTATGCGATGAGCACCCTGGAGACCCGGACCCTGCTCGACCTCGGCGAGATCGGCGCCGGCGACGGCGAGCTCGTCGGCGGCAAGGCCGCGAACCTGGGCGAGCTGTCGGCGGCCGGCTTCCGGGTGCCACCCGGCTTCTGCATCAGCACGCGCGCCTACGACGAGGTCTGCCGGGAACCGGCCGAAGACCTGCTGGACCGGCTGCCCGGCTCGGCCGCCGAGATCCGCTCCCGCCTGGCCGGCGCCGAGCTCCCGGCCGGGCTGGCCGCCGCGATCACCGCCGCCTACGCGGAACTCGGCCCGGACGCACCGGTGGCGGTGCGCTCCTCCGCGACCGCCGAGGACCTGCCGCACGCCAGCTTCGCCGGCCAGCAGGACACCTACCTGAACGTCGTCGGCGAGGAGGCTCTGCTGGACGCGGTGCGGCGCTGCTGGAGTTCGCTGTGGACGGACCGGGCCGTGGCCTACCGCGCCGCCAACGGCATCGACCACCGCACGGTGCGGCTGGCCGTCGTCGTGCAGCGCATGGTGGACGCGACCGCGGCAGGCGTCCTGTTCACCGCGAACCCGGTCACCGGGCGGCGGTCCGAGGCCGTGATCGACGCGAACACCGGGCTCGGCGAATCGGTGGTGTCCGGCGCCGTCACACCGGACCACTTCGTGGTGGAGTCCGGCCGGGTCACCGCGAAGCGGCTCGGCGACAAGCCCGCCGGCATCCGGCCGAAACCCGGCGGCGGCACGGAATCCGTTGCGCAGCAGGCCGATCTGCCGTCGATCACGGAAGACCAGGCCGCGGCGCTCGCCGCGCTGGGCGCGGAGGTGGCGCGGCACTACGGCGCGCCGCAGGACATAGAGTGGGCCATCGACGGCGACGGCACCGTCTGGCTGACGCAGTCGCGGCCGGTCACCACGCTGTTCCCGCTGCCCGCCGAGCCGCTCGGCGGCCTGCACGTCTACTTGTCGATCAACGTGGTGCAGGGCGTCTACCGGCCGATCACGCCGCTGGGCGCGGCGACGCTGGCGCTGATGCTCACCAACCTGATGCGCAACATCGGCATCCCCGCCGAGGGCCACCGCCCGAAGCTGTGGCGACAGGCCGACGGCTGGCTGTTCGCCGACATCACCGGCATGACCCGCGGCCGGATCGGCCGCGCCATCGGCCCCCGGGTGTTCGCGGTGGCCGAAGCCCGCACCGGCAAGGTCTTCGAGTCGCTGCTCGACGATCCGCGACTTCCCCTGAACCCGAAGATCCCGTGGCCGCTGCTGCGCCGGATCGGCGGAATCCTCTTGCACACCAAGGCGCCCATCGGGCTGGCGCGCACGCTGCGCGATCCCGCGCGCACCCGCGAGCGGCTCTTCGGCATGGTGCCGGAGATCCGGGCGGCCCTGGCCGCCGACGAGCCGTCGTCCGCGCGCGAGCGGCTGGCCGCGGCGCGGCGGGGCATCGCGGAGGTCGCGGTCCCGCGCATCGCGCAGATCCCGCCGCGGATGCTGCCCGTCCTCCTCCTCAGCCGGCTGCTGCCGAAGCTGGTCGGCCGGGCCGCCACCGCCGAGGAGGTGCAGATCGTGCTGCGCGGCATCCCGCACAACGTCACCACCGAGATGGACCTGGAGCTGTGGGGCATCGCGCAGCTCGCCCGCCGGGATCCCGGAACCGCCCGGCTGTTCGGCGAATCCTCCCCCGACGAACTCGCCGCGCGCTACCGGCACCGGACGCTGCCCACCGATGTCCAAAGTGGACTCAGTGACTTCCTGGCGCGCAACGGGCACCGGACGGTGGCGGAGATCGACGTCGGCGTGCCGCGCTGGTCGGAGGACCCGACGCACGTGCTCGGGCTCGTCTCGAACTACGTGCGGACGGGCGAGAGCGGGCACGACGCCGACGAGCAGTACCGGCGTGGTGTGGCCGAGGCGGAGCGGACGGCCGCCGAGATCGTGTCCCGGCTGCGGCGCCGGAACCCGCTGCGCGCACGGGTCGCCGGGTTCGTGGTGGACCGGGTGCGGCAGCTCGCCGGGCTCCGTGAACTGCCGAAGTACTGCATCGTGCTGGCGATCGCGAACGCCCGCCGCCACCTGCAGGCCGTGGGCGAGGAACTCGCCTCGAAGGGCCGCCTGGAACGCGCGGACGACGTGTTCTTCCTGGAATACGAGGAGATCGACGCGGCCATCTCCGGCGCCGACCACCGGGATCTGGTGGCCCGGCGCCGCGAAACGCACGAGAGGGAGCTGCGGCGCCGGAACCCGCCGCGCGTGCTGCTCTCGGACGGCACCGAGCCCGAGGCGGCGCTGCCGGTGGCGACGGTCGACGGCCAGTTGGCCGGGACTTCGGCTTCGGCGGGCACCGTGACCGGGACGGCGCGCGTGGTGCACGATCCGGTCCGCGCGCAGCTCGCGCCCGGCGAGATCCTGGTCGCGCCGTCCACCGATCCGGGCTGGACGCCGCTGTTCCTGACCGCGGGCGGCCTGGTGATGGAGATGGGCGGGCCGAACTCGCACGGCGCGACGGTGGCCCGGGAGTACGGAATCCCCGCGGTGGTGGGCGTTCCCGACGCCACCACCCGCATCGCCGACGGCCAGCGGATCACCGTGCACGGCTCGGCCGGAACCGTCGAGCTCGCCTGACGACGATGGCCCCCGCCGGTTCGGCAGGGGCCATCGAATCGTCATCGGGGGCGCCGTCGGCGGAAGCGTCCGCCGGTGCAGCGGTGCAGTCGATCGCGTTCTTCGGTTGTCGACGTCCGGTGTGGCGGGCGCGGTCAGGCGCCGAGCTGGTTGACGCCGCCGAGCGGGCCGTGGCTGACGACGTCGTTGACCTTGTCCAGCGCCGTGGTCGGGTCGGTCTTGCCGACCGGGAGGCCGGCCAGGCTGCCCAGCGGGCCCTGCGGGCCGGTGAGGCCGCCGAGCGCGTCGCCGCTGCGGGACAGCGGCAGCTGGCTACCGGCAAGCGGGGTGGTGGACGCCACGCCGTGGACCGCCTCGCCGACCATGTCGACCTCCTGCTGCGCGGGCTTGGTCTGCGGCCCGCCCGGCAGCGCCGAGTCCGCGCCGACCGGCAGCAGGTCGTTGGCCGGGCCGCCGGAGCGGGCCACGGGCGCGACCTGCAGGGCCGGGACGACGTCGCCGACCGGCGTCGCCCCGAGCGCGCTGCTCGGGTCGAGGCTCTTGCCGCCGGTCACGCCGCCGAGCGCACCGGTGACGCCGCCGAGCGGGTCGCCGCCGCTGCGGCCGGCGAGGTGCTCCTCCACCGGGACGACGTCGCCCACGGTCTGCTGCGCGGAGTGCAGCGTGCCCCCGAAGTGGTACGCCGTCTGCGCGAGGTTGTTGTCCGTGGGCAGCTCCGCGGGCAGCTGCGGGGTCTCGGCCGCGTTCGCGGTAGCTGCGAAGCCGACCGCGCCGGCGCCGCCGACCAACACAGCGGCCGCTGCGGTAAGGGTGCGCTTCATCGCAATGCTCCTCTCTGCACAGGCCGATTCCTGTGCGCCGGGCCGGAGATTACGGAAGGATCACCCACCACCATTCAGCGATCACATAAGTGGGAAATGTGGACAATCAGTGATCGTTTCCCGCTAAATAACTTCACTTTCGTGTACATGACGCGGAAGTGATTACTGGCCGATCCCCTCCGTCGATGCCGACGGCAACCGGCACGCCCGCTCGGCCCGCAGCGACTCGACCGCGTCGGCGAACTCCGCGTAGGCCTCGCTCTCGCTGTCGAACCGCCGGTACCGGCCCACCCGCAGCTCCACCGACTCGTACTCGCGCTCCAGCGCGTCGCCGGCCTGCTGGCACGCGGCCGACCGGTCGCGGTACTTGGCATGCCCGGCGAACGCCGCCGCCACCGCCACCAGCAGGCACAACGCCACCGCGACCCACCGGAAGTCCACAACGGACATCGATGCCGCCGTCGCGGTCGCGGCGACGATCGAGCCGCCGATGACCACCGTCTGCAGGACGTTGTCCTTCCAGCGGTCCCGCCGGGCCTCGCCCCGGTAGCGCTCGATGAGCTCCGGCAGCTGCGCCCGGTAGCGCTTGTGCGCCCCCAGCAGATCCCCAGGCCCCAGTTCGTCCAGCAGGTGCTCGCGGTGCGCGTACTCCAGCGCGCGGAGTTCTGATTCCACCGCGCGAACCTTAAAGTGCTGCTGGTAGAGGAATTTCGCCGACACCGCCAGCGAGGCCAGTGCCAGCGCGAACACGATCGCGGCGGGCAGTGCGGACGTCCATAACCACAGCGCGGCCGCGGCCGCGCCGATCAGCAACAGGTTGCCCGGCACCGCCCAGACCAGCAGCAGCCGCTGCACCAGCCGCGCCCGGTAGTGCTCCTCGGACCGCTCGGCGATCCGGCGCTCCCAGTCCGCCGGCCGGCCGCCCCCGGCGAGCACCCCACCGCCGACGATCCCGGCCGCATCCACTCGCTCCATCACATCGATCCCTCCAGCGCGTTAATGCGATCGAAGTAGCTCCCGGAGCACCACGACAATCGGCCAGGAGGGTGATGATCCATTCGGCCGATCGGTCCACTGCCGGATGTGCCGGGTGATCGTCGCTGAGTTCGCGCGGCGCTGCACGATCGATAACGCGCAGTAATAACAGCGAATGCTGCCGCGTCCGACGCCGTGGGCGGTTTCCTGGGCCTGCCACTCTGACAGCGGCGCCGGCCGGCCGGGGGTGCACTACCGGTGCGTCAGCTCGGCGTCCACGGTGCGGTAGAACTGCTCCGGATCCACCGGCTGCCCGGCCACCTCGATCTGGAAGTGCAGGTGCGGCCCGGTGGATTCGCCCCGATCGCCCATGGTCGCGATCTGCTCCCCGGCGCGCACCTGTTCCCCGACCTCGACGAAATCCTCGTCGATGTGGCCGTAAATCGAAACGACGTCGCGGCGGTGCGCAATTCTGATCCACATGCCGTATCCGGAGGCCGGGCCGGAATCGATGACGATGCCCCGGGCGGCGGCGCGGATCGGCGTGCCGATGTCGTTGGCGATGTCCACGCCGTTGTGCATGGTGCCCCAGCGGCCGCCGAAGCCGCTGCTGATCTCGCCGTCCGTCGGCGATACCCACGCCTCGTCCGACTCGTCCGCTGGCGCGGGCTTGGCGGGCGAGCGCGCGGCGAAGTGCGCGGCCAGGCCGGGCCTGGGCTTCGGGGGCTGCCGGTGGGCATCCTGCACAACCGGGGCGGCAAGGGCTCCTGCGGTGCAAAAAGCGCCGCCGAGGAGCAGGCCGGTCAACACGGCGGCCGCGGTCTTCTCTCGCATTGCCATTGCGCTTTTCCACTCCTCCCGCCGCCGCGGTATTCACGCGGCGGCCGGGCCGAATTCCGCACCTGATCGCCGGTCATTCGAATCCGGCAGGCGAGCGGTTCCGGGCAAGATTGGAGCCGAACTGCGGCGGAAATGCATTGGGAACTGGCTCAATGGCATGAAGGATGGGCAATTCACGGTGTCCCGCACGCAGGTGTCGGCGAATCCACCACAAGGAATCGAAGCCGACACCGAGCGTCCACAGTGGTCACAAGTCCCGGTGAACGGCGCGTGGCCCGGACCCGAAGCCCCTTCACCCGACCACGGAGGGTGTCGGGCGCGTCCGTTCCGCCCGGTCACCTCCCCGGTCGGCACACCACCCGACTGGCAGACACTCGATCGAGTTAGAAAGGGGCCCGCGCGGCGGTGCGGGTAGCAGCCCCGGCCGCCGGGTGCGCGACCGCGAGCCTCCCGGACCGCCCGGGAGGCTCGCGCCCGGTCACTTCGGCTCGACGAACTGGACGTCGAGCTGGATCTTCACCACGTCGCCGAGCAGCGCCTCGCCGGGACCGAAGTTGATGCCGTAGTCGCGGCGGCGGATCTCACCGTTGGCCTCGAACCCGGCGTGCCGGCTGCCGTCGGGGAGGTCCTGCACGCCGCCGAACTCGACGTCGAAGGCGATCGGCCTGGTCACCTCGCCGATGGTCAGCTCCCCTTCGAGGGTCCAGTCCTCGCCTTCGCCGCTCAGCCGGGTGGAGCGGAAGGCCAGCGTCGGGCGCTTCTCGACGTCGAGCAGGTCGGGGGCCAGCACGTGCGCGTCGCGGTCGGCGTTGCCGGTGTCGATGGACGCGACGGCGACGGTGGCGTTGATCGCGCTGCCGTCGAGCGTCCCGCCGACCACCAGCTCGGCGTCGACCTCGGCGAAGCGGCCCCGCACCTTCGAAACCCCGAGGTGGCGGATCGCGAAGCCGACCGAGGAGTGCAGCTGGTCCAGTGCCCAGCGGCCGGTCTTCAGGGGCAGTGCGGTCGTTTCAGTCGTCATGGCTCGAACCTGCCCGGCTCGCCGCCGCGGAGGGAGACCGCGCTGAGACTGTCCCCGGCAGGGCCACCACCGGCGCGCCGCGGGCAGGTAGGTTCCGGTCGTGCGCGACAACGAGTTCGGGGCCTTCCTGCGCGCCCGGCGGGAGGCCATCACCCCGGCCGAGGTGGGCCTGCCCACCGGGCCCCGCCGGCGGACGCCCGGGCTGCGGCGCGCCGAACTGGCCACGATCGCCGGGATCAGCGTCGAGTACCTCACCAGGCTGGAGCAGGGCCGGGACCGCCACCCGTCCCCCGAGGTGCTGGGCGCCATCGTCGACGCCCTGCGGCTGTCCACCGAGGATCGCGAGCAGCTGTGGCTGATCCTCGGCCACGACAAACCGACCGCGCTGTGCCCGCGGGTGGCCGAGCCGCCCGGCCAGGCCGTGCGCCCGAACGTGCAGGCGATCCTCGACCGGCTCGAACCCGGCCCGGCACTGGTGATCAACCGGGTCTGCGACGTGCTCGCGTGCACCGGCGGCTACCGGCGGCTGGCGGGGCCGCTCGGCGTCCTGGACACCGATGCGCCGAACCTGCTGCGCTACGTGTTCACCGACGACCGCGCCCGCGTCGCGCATCCCGAGTGGGCGCGCATCGCCGACGGCCTCGCCAACTTCCTGAAGCTCGGGTTCCGCGTCGACGACCCGCACTCCGCGGGCCTCGCCGCGGAGCTGACCGCTGCCGCCGGGGCGTCCTTCACCAGCCGGTTCGAGACGCCCGCGGCCGTGCTCCAACGCACCGGCGCGGAGCGCTGGGTGCATCCCGAGGTCGGCGAGCTGCTGCTGGACTTCGAGATCGTGGAACTGCCGGACGCCGACCAGCGGATGATCATCTACCTGCCTGCCGACGAAGCGACCTCCGCGGCGCTCGACCGCCTCGACGGCCGCCAGCCCGGCGCCCTCCGGGCGGTCTCCGGCTGACCTGCTCGTGAGTGCCGAGTCCGGTTCTTACCCGGACTCGGCACTCACGAACGCCACTCGCCCGGCGAGAGCGTGAGGACGCCCGGGATCGCGGCGAAGGCGTGCCGGGCGCAGTCGACCAGGTCGTCGCGGGTGTGCGAATCCTCCCGCGCCAGCCACCTCTCCATCGCGCAGTGGAACGCGGCGACCAGCAGGTCCATCACGAGGCGGGCGCGCACGTCGGCCTGATCGGGCAGCCCGAAGCGGCGGTGCAGGGTCTCCATCGCGGAACGGGTGGTCCGGCCGCAGAACTGCAGGCCGTGCGCGTCCATCGACGGCGTCGCGGCGGCCAGCCGCCTGCTGAGCAGCACCCGCTCCGCCCAGCCTTCGGCGGGCATCCGCTGCAGCGCCGCGAGCAACGCGTCCTGCCCGGCCTCCAGCAGCGGGCGGTCGTCCGGCTCGCGGGTTTCGAGGTCGGCCAGGAACTCCGCCCAGAGGTCTTCGGTCGGTGCCAGCGCCACGTCTTCCTTGCAGCCGAAGTAGCGGAAGAACGTGGTCTTGGAAACCTCGACCGCCTCGCACAACTCGTCGACCGTCGTGGCGTCGAAGCCCTGCTCGGTGAACTTCGCCAGGGCGGTGTCGATCATCGCCTGCCGGGTGCGCAGCTTCTTGCGCTCGCGCAGCGAGACGGGGCGGGACGGGGCGCTCATCGCGGACAGATTACCCGAGCCCTAGTGTAACTCGGAAACTTATGGTACTCAGTTACATAAGTTACTGGATCACTTTCATGCGAGGGACCATGCGCGCACTGCTCGTCGACCGCTCGGCACCCGGCGGCCTCCGCCTCGGCCAGGCCCCGGACCCCGTTCCCGCGCCGAACCAGGCGCTGGTGCGGGTCACGGCGACCTCCCTGAACTACGGCGAAGTGCGGCACATCCTGGAGGAATCCCCGGACGGCAGCGTCCTCGGCTGGGACGCGGCGGGAATCGTCGAGCGCGCGGCGGCCGACGGCTCCGGCCCGGCCGAAGGCACGCCGGTCGTCACCCTGGCCCCGGACGGCGCATGGGCCGAACTCCGAGCCGTCGACACCCACCTGATCGGCACCGTCCCGCGGGGCGCCGACCTCGGCGCGATCAGCACCATTCCGGTGGCCGGCGCGAGCGCACTGCGCGCGCTGCACCGGATCGGCCCGATCCTCGGCAAGCGAGTGCTGGTCACCGGCGCCACCGGCGGGACCGGGCGATATGCCGTGCAGTTGGCTCGGATGGGCGGCGCGCACGTCACCGCCTCCACCGGGAATCCGGCCGCGCACGGTGCCGGGTTGCGCGCGCTCGGCGCGCACGAGGTGGTGTCCAATCCGGCCGAATCGGCCACAGTGGACGGTGTGGTCGACCTGGTCGGCGGCGAGCAGCTGGTGGCCGCCCACGACCGGCTCGCCGAGGGCGGCACACTGGTGGCGGTCGGGCACACCACCGGCAAGGGCGAGAACTTCCCGTTCGGCGCGCTCTTCGGCGCTCCGGAGCGGCACGACCGCACGATCGCCACGTTCTTCCTGCTCCGCTGCACCGGCCTGGCACCGGATCTGACCTGGCTGGCCGAGCGCATCGCGACCGGCGACCTGGACCCGCAGGTGTCCTGGCGCGGCGCCTGGGACCGCGCCCCGGAAGCGATCGAGGCGCTGCTCGGCCGGACCCTGCACGGCAAGGCGGTCCTCGAAATCTCTTGAGGGCCACGTAGGTTCGTTGCCATGGCGAGGAAGATCGTGGTAATCGGGGCGGGCATCGTCGGGGCATCGATCGCGGCGCAGCTGCCCGAGGACGTGTTCGTGCGCTGGCCCGAGCAGCACGTCTACGCGCGCGACCACGGCGATCGCCTCGGCACCTCCGCCCGGACCGCTTCGCCGGTCAGGACCCGGCGGACCTCGAAACCCGGGCCCTGCGGCTGTACCGCGACATCTACGCCAGCCTGTGACCCGTGTGTGTTTTGTGCTGCTATAGCAGCACAAAACACACACGGCCCGGCTCACCAGGTCTCAGCTCGCGGCGGCCATCACGGCCCGCAGGCTCGACGCGATGACCGAGACATCGATCCCGACCGCCCACGCAGTGCCCTCCGCCGTGCGGTACTCCAGGTACGTCGCGGCGCGCGCCGCGCGTCCCGGCTCGATCGACTGCTGGACGAGGTTCACGATGTCCACCGTCCGATCGTGCTCCTCCAGCACCTGCACCAGCGCGGACACGGCACCTTCCGCGGTCACCTCGTGCGTCGTGGCCTCGCCGCCGACCTCCATCGTCGCGGTCAGCCGGTCACCCGACGGCCCGTGGTTCACCGACCAGCCCGTCAACGCGATCGACGGGTCCGGGTCCTCCAGGTAGGTCGTGGCGAACAGCTTCCACAGCGTGGCCGCGTCCACCTCCGCGCCGGTCGCGTCGGTGTGCCGCTGGACCACCTGCGCGAACTCCGCCTGCAACCCGCGCGGCAGGTCCAGCCCGTGCTCGGTCTGCATGAGGTAGGCGATGCCACCCTTGCCGGACTGGCTGTTCACCCTGATCACGGCCTCGTAGTCCCGGCCGACGTCGTGGGGATCGATCGGCAGGTACGGAACTTCCCAGCGGGCTTGGGATTCCGGGACGCCGCTCTCCCGCGCGCCCAGCGCGTGCCGCTGGAACCCCTTCCGGATCGCGTCCTGGTGCGTTCCCGAGAACGCGGTGTAGACGTAGTCGCCGACGTACGGGTGCCGTTCGTGGACGCCGATCCGGTTGCAGTGCACGACTGTGTCCCGGACCGAATCGATGTCCGACAGGTCGATCATGGGGTCGATGCCCTGCGAGTACAGGTTCAGCGCGAGCGTGATCAGGTCGACGTTCCCGGTCCGCTCGCCGTTGCCGAACAGGCAGCCCTCGACGCGCTGCGCACCGGCGAGCACCGCCAGCTCCGCGCACGCGACCCCGGTGCCCCGGTCGTTGTGCGGGTGAACCGACAGGATCACGTCGTCCCGCCGGGCGAGGTTGTTGCTCAGGTGCTCGATCTGGTCGGCGTAGACGTTCGGCGTGGCGACCTCGACCGTCGCGGGCAGGTTGATGATCACCGGGCGGTCCGCGCTCGCGTCCCACAGGTCGATCATCATGTTGCAGACCTCGATCGCGAAGTCCGGCTCGGTCAGGTTGAAGACCTCCGGGGAGAACTCGTACCGGATCCCCGGCCGGTCCCCGCCGCAGCGGAGCACGTCCTCGCCGGCCTTCCGGATCAACTCCCGCAGGTCGTCGCGGCCGCTGCGCAGCACCGCGTCCCGCCACAGCGGCGCGGTCGGGGTGTACATGTGGACGACGACCCGGTCCAGGCCGGCGATGGATTCGAAGGTGCGCTCGATCAGGTCCCGGCGGGCCGGGGTGAACACCGCGACGGTGACGTCGTCCGGCACCAGGTCCGCCTCCGCCAGCAGCCGGACGAAGTCGAAGTCGGTCTGCGACGCGGACGGATATCCGACCTCGATCTCCTTGTAGCCGATCGAGGTCATCATCTCGTAGAACCGCCGCTTGCGCGCCGGGTCCATCGGTTCGGCCAGCGCCTGGTTGCCGTCGCGCAGGTCGACGGGAACCCACAGCGGCGCTTGCTCGATGCGGTTGCGCGGCCAGGTCCGGTCGATCTCGGGGACGGCGACGCGGTCGAACGCGCTCCGGTAGCGGTGGTGCGGCATTCCCGACGGCTGCTGCGGGTTCCAGCGCGCGGCGATGTGCGGGGAGGTCATGTCTTGCCTTCCGGGGTTTCGGACGGTCTCCACCGGCGCGCGGCAACACCCCGCGACAGGGGGCGCCGGTCCGGTCAGCCCCTGCCGCGGCCGCTAAGGCCGCGAGCTCCCAACCACATGACAGGCAACGTACAATAGGTCAGGTCCTCAGACAACCTGATAATTCGGGAGGCCGTCCGTGTCGCTGCGTCGATACCCGCTGTCGGAGCAGGCAACCGAGGCGATGTTGCAGCGCATCGGCTCGGGCGACTGGCCCGTCGGCGGGAAGATCCCGAGCGAGACCTCCCTCGCCACCGAGTTCGGCGTCGGCAGGTCCACGGTCCGGGAGGCGGTTCGCGAACTCGCCGGTCGCGGGCTGCTCGAATCCCGCCACGGCTCCGGCGTCTACGTCATCCGGACCGATCCCGTCGAGGACTGGGCGACGACCGTCCGCAAGGCGGTGATCTCGGACGTGGCGGAGGGCCGCATCGCGGTGGAGGTGGAGGCCGCCCGCCTCGCGGCCGCGAAGCGCACCGACGAGGACCTCGCAGCGATCACCGCCGCGGCCACCCGGCGCGAGGCGCTCCAGCACGCCGGGCCGGAGGAGTTCGTGGACGCCGACCTCGCGTTCCACCGCGCGATCGCCGAGGCGGCGCACAACACGATCATCACCGGCCTGTTCGATTCCCTGGCCGAGCGCGTCCGCGAGGCGATGCTCGACATGCTGGGCCTGATGCGGGAATCCGACGTACAACGACCGGTGGACCAGCACGAGCACCAGGAGATCGCCGAGGCGATCCGGGCCGGCGACCCCGAGGCCGCGGGCCTGGCCGCCCGGAACCACCTCGCGAAGATCCTCTCCTACGTCCACCCGGCACCATGACGTCCACTGTGGATCCGACGGGGCCGTGAGTCTTTTGGGCGGTCATAGCAGCCCAGAAGACTCACGGCCCCGAGCGCACGTCAGCCGACCGGATCGGCCTGCCGGACCGGGATCGGGGTGGTTTCCGGTTCGGCGCGGTGCACCAGGCGGGACGGCCACCAGGTCGCCCGGCCCAGAAGGGTCAGGGCGGCCGGGAGGACCAGGACCCGGATCACGAAGGCGTCCAGCAGGACCGCCACCGCCAGGCTGAAGCCGATCTGCTTCATCTCCGCCAGGTGCAGGAACATGAAGGTGGCGAACACCGTGACCATCACGATCGCCGCGCTGGTCACGACCTTCGCCGACTGCCCGACGCCCTGCAGGACCGCCTGCCGGGTCGGGACACCGCGCAGCGCTGCCTCCCTGATCCGGCTCACCACGAACATCTGGTAGTCCATCGACAGCCCGAAGAGGATGACGAACAGGAACAGCGGCACCCGCGAACCGATCGCGCTGGTGGCGCTGGGATCGAAGCCGAACAGCGCCGAGGCCAGCCCGTACTGGAAGAAGATCACCAGCAGCCCCATCGACGCCGCCGCGGACAGCAGGTTCAGCGCGACCCCGACCAGCCCGATCACCACCGAGCGGAAGACCACCACCGACACCACGAACGTCAGCACCAGCAACGCGATGATCACCAGCGGCAGCTTGCTGTTCTGGTGAGCCAGGTAGTCGACGTCGTGCGCGACGTCCCCGCTGACCGCCACCTCGACCCCGGGCAGCGCGCGGAAGGCCGCGGGCACGTAGTCGGACCGGAGGTGCGTCAACGACCGGGTCGCCTCCGCCGAACTCGTCTTGAACGGCACCGGGAGCTGCAGCATGCTCACCCGCCCGTCCCACGAGGTCTGCGGCGGCGCAGACGCCATGAACAGCGGATCGCCCTGGACGCGGCGGCCGAGATCCACCAGCGCGGCGCGCACCGCCTCGGCTTCGGCCGGTTCGGCTCGGACGACGACGTCGTGCCGGGTCCGCAGCTCGGGGAAGGCGGCCGTCATCCGGTCGAAGGTCCGCATCGCGGGGATCTCCCGGGAGTGGCTGTCCTGGTTGAGCACCCGCATCTGCATGCCGAGCACCGGCAGCGAGAGCAGCAGCAGGACCCCCACCGAGACGCACAGCGTGAGCACCGGGCGCTTCGCCGCCGGGCGCAGCATCGCGTCCCAAATCCGTCCACTTCGGACCTTCTTGGGCTTCGCGGGCTTCGCGCGGCGCTCGGCGCGGCGGCCGAGGACCACCAGCAGCGCGGGCAGCGCGGTGACCGAGCTGACCACCGAGACCAGCACGACGGTGATCGTGCCGGTGGCCAGCGACGAGAAGATCACGTCGGCGGCCAGGTAGAGCGTCGCGGTGGAGACGATCACCGCGATGCCGGAGACGACCACCGTCCGACCGGCGGTCTCGGCCGCCAGCCCGACGATCGCGGCCGAATCCAGCCGACCGCCCGCCCGCTCCCGCTCCTCCCGCTCCCGCTTGAGGTAGAACAGCGCGTAGTCGACGCCGACCGCCATGCCGATCAGCAGGATGATGTTGTTGCCCACGCCCACGTCCGGCACCACGTGCGACACCAGCATCGACAGCCCCATGGCCGCCGCGATCGACGAGAGGGCGAGCAGCAGCGGCACCCCGGCCATCAGGACCGAGCCGAAGACGACCAGCAGCGTGATCAGCGTGACCGGCAGGGTGATCGCCTCGGACAGCGCCAGGTCGTCGCCGCGCTGCTGATCGACTCCCGCGCTGGTGGAGACGTTGCCGGTCTCCGCCACCAGCAACGCCGGGTGGCGCTGCTGCACCTGCTCGGTCAGCGCGAGCAGCGAACCGATTTGCTTGTCGGCCTCCTCGTCGGGCCCCTTCATGGTCACTTCGACCCGAAGCATCGCGCCGTCGGCCGAACGCGCCGGCGGCGCAACGGTTTCCACCGCGGGCAACGCCCGCATCCGGCTCGCCACCTCGGTGGCCGCCGCCTCGGCGCGGGCCTGGTCCAGCGGGCCGGAGCGGGCGGCGATGGTGATCTGCTCGATCGGCTTGCGCTGCAGGCCGCCGGATGCGGCCATCGCGTCGGCGCGCCCCGCCTCGCCGACCCAGTGGTCGGCCACCGTCGCGCTGTTCGTGCCGGCCAGCGCGCCCGCGCCGAGGCAGAGTCCGACGAACACGAACCAGCCGATCAGGGCGCGCACCGGATGCTCCGCGCTCCACCTCGCCACTTGGACGGTCCTCGACTTCCCCACTCGCCCCAGCTCCTCGAATCCTTACGCCTGTAAGATCAGACTTACAGGTGGAAGATAGCGAGGTCAAGCGAGCCGGTCCGAACCGGGGACGACAAAAGCGGGAGGGCCGAAAACGGCCCTCCCGCTGGGAAAAGCTGCGCGTCAGCCGACGCTGCGCAGCAGCGACTCGACCTCCTTGAGCCGCCCGTGCATCTCGGCGATCTCCCGGCGCAGCTCCTCCTGCTCGGCGGTCGCCCGCGCCGCGAACTCGCGGTACTCGGCCATCGCCTCGGCGTCGGCCCGGTGCCGCAGCATCCGGAAGTAGGCGATGAAGCCGATCGTGATGCCGGCGACGATGATCAGGACGATCGCGATGCCGACCACGGCATTGGTCATTTCCGGGTCCCCTTCCCGTCGTTCGAGCCCGCTTCGTCGCCCGACTCCCGCACCGCCGCGCGAATGGTGGCCACGTCGAGGCGGAGTTCGAAGGGACGCAGTTCGAAGTACTTGAGCGCCTTGCCGTCGGCGGACAGCTCCAGGTGTCCCGCGACGAGATCGGCCTTCTCCAGGCGCTCCAGGTGCATGTAGAGCAGCGGCCGGGACATGCCGAGCCGACGCGCGAGCTCGCTCACGTACAGCCGCCCGTCGGCGAGCTCGGCGATGATCCGCAGGCGCTGCGCATGCCCCACGGCACCGAGGAACGCCAGCAGCTCCTCGCTGTCCATCAACCCACCCCGATCCGTCAGCCGATACTTTCGCATGACAGCCCAGACTGTCATGCACCAGGGCTGGCGTGCACCCGGCGATCGGCGGGGCCGCCGTGCGCCGTTTTCGCGCGAAACCGTCACCCGCCAGGCGTGGCGAACGCCGGTTTCGCGCGAAAACGCCACCTTCACCCCTTCGGGAACAACCCGGAGTGTTCCCGGATCCGATCAGGCAGGAACGGTCAGCGGGACGTGCGCCCGGCGGCGGCCACGAGCAGCGCGGCCAGGGCCAGGGCCGTGGCGAGGAAGAAGGCGCTGGGCGGGGAGATCGCGTCGACCATCCGGCCGCCCAGCAGGGCACCCAGGGCGATCGCGACGTTGAAGGCCGCCACGAACAGCGACGATGCCGCTTCCCTGGCCTGCGGCGCCGCGGCGAGCAGCCAGTTCTGCGTGCTCACCGAGACACCGCCGTAGGCGACGCCCCAGACCAGCAGCGCCGATGTCGCACCGACGACGCCGAGCGGCAGGCCGAGCGCGAACACCGCCGCCGCGAGCACTGCCGAGATCAGCAACAGGGTGCGGCGCGGATCGCGGACCGACACCGCACCACCCGCGAAATTCCCCGCCACCCCGGCCAATCCGTACGCCAGCAGGAGCGCGCTGATCAATCTATCGTCTACAGAGGACACTTGTTCCAGCACGGGCCGCACGTAGGTGTAGGCCGCGAAATGCCCGGATACCAGCAGCAAGATGACGAACAGGCCGCCCCGCACCGCGCCGCTGCGCAACAACTTCGGCACGACGCTGAAGCGCATCGGCTCCTCGGCGGGCAACGGCGGCAGCAGCACCGCGAGCGCAACCGCCACCACCAGCGACACAACGCCCATGACGGCGAACGACGCCCGCCAGCCGCCGAGCTCGCCGATGAACGTCCCCGCCGGAACGCCGAGCACCGAGGCCACCGCGATCCCGCTGAAGATCAGCGACGTCGCAGCGCCGACCGACCGCTCCGGCACCAGCCGCACGGCCGAGCTCGCCGCGATCGCCCACACCCCGCCGATGGACACGCCGACGAGCACCCGCAGCGCGACGAGCAGCGGCAGGTTCGGCGTGACCGCCGAGAGCAGGTTCGCCGAGGCCAGCAAGGCCATCAGCGCGACCAGCACCCAGCGCCGGTCCAGCCGCCCGGCGCCGACGGTGAGCAGCGGTGCGGCGAACGCCGCGACCAGGCCGGGCACCGTCATCGTCAGGCCCGCCACGCCTTCCGGCGCGCGGAGCTCCGCGGCGAGCGACGTGAGCAGGCCGACCGGCAGCATCTCGGTGGTGACCACGGAGAACGTCGCCGCGGCGACCGCCGCGACGGCGGGCCGGCCCCGCACCACGGGCGGGGTCGAGGTGTCGGTCGTTGTCATGGTCACAGCCTCGGCGGCCCGCCTACCGGGAACAACGCCGAAGTCCTCATCCTTGGATCAGCTGTGCTCATCGAGCGGAGGAGGGACATGGGCGGCCTGGAGGTTCGAGAGCTGGAGTGCTTCCTGGTGCTCGCCGAGGAACTGCACTTCGGCCGCGCAGGCGAACGCCTCTACGTATCGCAGAGCCGGGTCAGCCAGCTGCTGCGCTCGCTGGAGAGCCGGCTCGGCGCGCGGCTGGTCGACCGCACCAACCGCAGGGTCCGCCTCACCACGCTCGGCGAGCGCTTCCTCGCCGACCTCCGCCCGGCGTACGACGGTCTCAAGGACGTCGTCGAACGAACCCGAGCGGAGGCGCGAGGCGTGCGGGGCGTGCTGCGCCTCGGCTTCCAGGGGCAGGTCTCCGAGCCCGTGATGGCCCGGATCGACGCCTTCCAGTCGCGATTTCCCGACTGCGCCACCGAGATCTCCGAGATCCCGCTGAGCGATCCGTTCGGCGCGCTGCGCCGCGGCGAGGTCGACGCGGCGATCGTGCTGCTGCCGGTGCAGGAGCCGGATCTCGTGGTGGGGCCGACGTTCTCGCGCCAGCAGCCGAACATCGCGGTCTCGCTGCGGCATCGCTTCGCCGCCCTGGATTCGGTTTCCGCCGAAGAACTCGCCGGCTCCGAGCTGATCGCGCCCGCCGAACCGGCGCCGCCCTACTGGCGCGACGCCCAAACGCCGCCGCGCACGCCGAGCGGCCGCCCGATCCCGCGCGCGAGCACGATCACCACCCTGCAGGAAGGCATCACCCGCGCCGCCGCCAACCGCGGCGCGATGCTGCTCTGCCGCCCCTGCGCGGTCTCCCACGCCCGCCGCGACATCGCGTTCGTCCCGGTCACCGGCCTGCCGGACTCCGTCCTCGGCCTGGTCTGGCCGCGCGCCGCGGCGACCACCCGCGTCCTGGCGTTCGCCGAAGTCCTCGCCGACGCCTAGCGGCTCGCCAGGTCTCGGGCGACCGCGTTGGCGGTCCGGGCGAAGGCTTGCACCGCTCCGTTGCTGTCGGCCGATCGCCAGACGAGGCCGTATCCGACCGGCTCGGCGTCCATGAACCGCACGTACGAGACGCCGGGCCTGGCGAAGTAGGTGGCGGTGTGCGCCGCGCACAGCAAGGCGCCCTTGCCCGCCGCGACGAGCATCAGCGCTTCCTGCATGTTGGTGACCGCCGGGCCGCGGCCGATCGGCCGGCCGCTCGGCGTGTGCGTCGGCACGTGGTGTTCCAGCAGGTAGTCCGGCAGCGCGCCGTCGATGGCCAGCAGCGGCACCTCGGCGAGGTCTTCCACCGACACGGCGTCCTTGTCGGCCAGCGGGTGATCGGCCGCGATCGCCAGCGTGCGCGGCTCCGTGAACAGGCCCGGGCTCCCGCTGAGATCGTCCTCGCGCACCGGGAACTCCGTCAGCTGCACGTCGAACTCGCCCCGGCGCAGCTGGCCGTACGGGTCCGCCATCGGCACCTCGCAGATCTCCACGGCCAGCTCCGGGTGCTCGGTGTGCATCGCCTCCGCCGCCTTCAACACGATCTCGCCGGCCAGCGGGTTGGAGAAGCCGACGTGCAGCACGCCGTTGATGCTCCGCGCGTTCGACACGGCACGCGCCAGGGCGGCGTCGATCGCGCGGTGGTGCGGTTCGAGGTCGTCGCGGAGCTGGCGGCCGAGCGGGGTGAGCGCGACGCGGCGGCTCGTCCGGGCGAACAGCGGCGCGCCGACGCGGCGTTCGAGGCGCTGAACGAGCTGGCTCACCCTGGCCCGCGACAGGCGCATCCGGTCAGCGGTCCGTCCGAAGTGCAGCTCTTCGGCGAGGATCAGGAAGCACTCCAGTTCATCGCGCTCCATGCGCCCTCCCTATCGGTAAGCCTGGTTGAACGAACGTCGAGATCTTCGCCGTTGTTCCCGGCGGGCGGTGGCTCGAGGCTGGTGTCATCAGAAATTCCCCACACCTTTGAGGAATCGCAGATGACTGCGCGCAACTGGGGCGTGCTGATGGTCTTGTGCGGGGCGATCTTCTTGGAAGGCATCGACGTGGCGATGCTCAACGTCGCGCTGCCCGCCATCCGCGCCGAACTCGGCATGTCCACCGGCGAACTGCAGTGGGTGATGAGCGCCTACGTCCTCGGCTACGGCGGATTCATGCTGGTGGGAGGCCGGGCGGCGGACCTGTTCGGCCGCCGCCGGATGTTCATCGGCTGGCTGGCCGTCTTCCTGGTCTTCTCCGGCCTGGGCGGGCTCGCCGCCGATGGCTGGATGCTGATCGTCGCCCGGTTCGTCACCGGGGTCGCCGCCGCCTTCATGACGCCTGCCGGGCTGTCCATCATCACCACCGGCTTCGAGGAAGGACCGAAGCGCAACAAAGCCCTGCTCGTCTACTCCGGCACGGCGGCGGGCGGTTTCTCGATCGGGCTGGTCGTCGGCGGCCTGCTCACCGCGATCGGCTGGCGGTGGGTGTTCTTCGCGCCGGTCGTCATGTCGTTCCTCATCCTCGTCGGCGCGCTCGCCCTGGTACCCGAGTCACCGCAGCCGGAGCGTCGCGCCGGACGCGTCGACGTGGCCGGCGGCGTGGCCATCACCACCGCCATCGTGCTGCTCGTCCTCGGCGTCGAACGCGCCACGCACACCAGCATCGAGTGGACGCTGATCACGTTCGCGGCAGGCGCTGCCCTGCTGGCCGCGTTCGTCGCCATCGAACGCCGCGCCACCGCGCCGCTGGTGCGGCTGGGCATCTTCCGCAGCGTGCCACTGCTGCGCACCAACGCCATCGGGCTGCTGCTGTTCAGCGGATTCTTCGGCTTCCAGTTCTTGGTGGTGCTGTACCTGCAGGAGCTGCGCGGCTGGTCGACGCTGCAGACCAGCTTCGCGCTGATCGCTCTCGGCCTCGACGCGGTGCTCGCGCCCACGCTCACGCCTTGGCTGGTCCGGCGGTTCGGCAACGCCCGGCTGATCTTCGGCGGCCTGCTGGTCTCCGCGCTCGGGTATGCGCTGTTCCTGCCGCTCGGCGCGGACTGGACGTACGCCGCGATGGCCCCGGGCCTGGTGATACTCGGCGCGGGATTCGCGCTGGTGTACGGCCCGCTGACCATCGTCGCCACCGACGGCGTCGAGGACTCCGAGCAGGGCCTCGCCGGCGGCCTGCTCTACACCTCGTTCCAGTTCGGCGCGGCGCTCGGCCTCGCCGGCGCCGCCGCGGTCAACGTCGCCGCGCCCGGAACGCCGCTCGACGGCTTCCGCGCGGCGCTCGCCGTCCCCTTCGCCGCGGCCCTGCTCGCCACCGCGATCGGCGCCTTCAGCCTCAGGACCGGCAAGCGCCGGGAGCCGGTCCCGGCGTGACGAGCAGCGGCGCCCCGGTCGGTGGTATCCGACCGGGGCGCTCGCACCTTTCCCCCAGTGGCAGGTGGAGTCTTTCGCGGGTGACGCCGTCCGCGAAAGGGAACTTCGATGCGGCTTCGCGGCGGATTGATAGCCTCGCGGCTATGGCGAAGCTGGGCGGTTCGGGGAACCCGAGCATCCAGCAGATCCGGTTGTTCCTGCTCCTGGCCGAAGAACTGCACTTCGGCCGCGCCGCGGCACGCGCGTTCATGGCCCAGCCCACGTTCTCCCGCCACATCAAGTCGCTGGAGCGCGACCTCGGGGTGGCCCTGGTCGACCGGACCTCCCGCCGAGTGGCGCTGAGCTCCGCCGGGGAGGCGCTGCAGGCGCGGATGCGGGCGGTGGCGTACGCGATGCAGGAGCTGCGCCGCGAGGCCGACGCGCAGGCGGGCTCCGGGCGGATCTTGATCGGCTCGTTCGAGGCGATCACCTCCCTGCCGCCGATTCCGGCGATCCTGGACGAACTCCGGCGCTACCTGCCGCAGCTGGACGTCCAGGTGTTGCGCACCGGCTTCGATGTCACCGACGCCATTTCGCGCGGCGACGTGGACGCGGCGTTCCTGTTCCTGCCGGTCCCGAACGGCATCCGGGCGCTTCCGCTGGACAGCGGCCCGCGGTGCGCGGCGATGCCCGCCGACGACCCGCTGGCCGCCGAGGGCCCGCTGGCACTGGCCGACCTCGCCGACCGGGAGCACATCGGCTGGTCGGACCGGGTTCCCAAGGTCTACCAGGACTTCTGGGCCGTCGACCCGCGCCCGGGCGGCCGTCCCGCCCGGTACAGCCCGCACGCGATGGGCGACTTCGAGAGCGGCCTGCAGTTGATCGCCATGGGCGGCGGGCTGCTCTTCCCGCCGACGGTCGGCCGGGAGCTGTACCCGCGACCGGGTGTGTCCTATGTGGACGTCACCGGCCTGGAGCCGTGGACGTCCGCGCTGGCCTGGCTGCCCGCCAACCACGACAAACCGTTCGTCGCCGCCCTGCGGAAGGCGGCGCGGGCGGTCCTGTCCCGCACGTGCGGCTGACGGCTTCCGGGCGCGCTCAGGCCCCGACGACCCCGTCGATGCCCTCCCGCAGGAAGTCCGCGTGGCCGTTGTGCCGGGCGTACTCGTGGATGAGGTGCAGCATCACCAGCCGCAGCGACACGTCCTTGCCCCACCTCGGCTGGGGCGCGGTCACGTCGAGCGACTCGGCGGCGGCTTCGATCCGGCGCGAGTGCTCGACCTCCGCCTGCCAGGCGTCGAACGCCTCGGAGCGGGTGGCCGCGCTCGCGTCGTAGGCGACCTGGAAGTCGCCGTCGTCCGACCACACCAGCGGAATGTCCTCGCGGTCGATCACGCGCCGGAACCAGGTGCGCTCCACCTCGGCCATGTGCCGCACCAGGCCGAGCAGCGAGAGCGTCGAAGGCGGCATCGACTGCCGCCGCAGGTCGGCGTCGGACAGCCCCTCGCACTTCATGGCCAGGGTGGCGCGGTGGAAGTCGAGGTATGCCCGCAGCATCTCCCGCTCGCCGCCGACCACCGGCGGATCGATCCGCTCCACCACCGCAACCCCCTCCATTCGCCGAACGTCCCCAGCTTCCCCGCCCCGACGCGCGAAGTCGAACGAATAACCGGGCTCGCGAACCCTCGTGAGCACTTTGGGCCGCTATCGCGACACAAAACGCTCACGACCCCGTACCCGCAGGAACGCTCCACCTGTCGTCTTCCGGCATGCAGGCCGGACGATCACCCCGCCGGCTCGTAGCGGCAATTCTGCCGACGCGCCGCGCCGAACGGGAGACCGGTAAGCCTGGCTGAACGAACGTCGAGATCTTCGCCGTTGTTCGCCCGCACGCCTCGACAGATCGTGGTGGTACCAGGTTTTTTCCAACGAGAACAAGGAATTCAGATGCGTGCGCGTGACTGGGGAGTGCTCTTCGCCATGTGCGGGGCGATCTTCCTGGAAGGCATCGACGTGGCGATGCTCAACGTGGCCCTCCCCGCCATCAGGGCCGAACTAGGCATGTCCACCGGCGAACTGCAGTGGGTGATGAGCGCCTACGTCCTCGGCTACGGCGGATTCATGCTGGTCGGCGGCCGGGCCGCCGACCTCTTCGGACGGCGTCGGATGTTCGTCTTCTGGCTGGCCGTCTTCCTGCTCTTCTCCGGCCTCGGCGGGCTCGCCTCCGAAGGCTGGATGCTGATCGTCGCCCGATTCGTCACCGGGGTCGCCGCCGCCTTCATGACCCCGGCCGGACTGTCCATCATCACCACCAGCTTCGAAGAAGGCCCGCAGCGCAACAAGGCCCTGCTGATCTACTCCGGCACGGCGGCCGGTGGCTTCTCGATCGGCCTGGTCGTCGGCGGCCTGCTCACCTCCATCCACTGGCGGTGGGTGTTCTTCGCGCCGGTCGCGATGTCGTTGCTCATCCTGGTCGCCGCGCTCGCCCTGGTGCCCAAGTCACCGCGCCCCGAACGGACCGGCCGGCGCATCGACCTGGCCGGCGGCATCACCATCACCGCCGCCATCGTGCTGCTCGTGCTCGGCGTCGAACGCGCCACGCACACCGGAATCGGCTGGACGCTGGGCACGTTCGCCGCGGGGTTGGCCTTCCTCGCCGCCTTCATCGTCATCGAACGCCGGGTCACCGCGCCGCTCGTCCGGCTGGGCATCTTCCGCTCCGGCGCGGTGGTCCGCGCCAACGCCATCGGGGTGCTCTTCGTCGGCGCGTTCTTCGGATTCCAGTTCCTCGTGGTGCTGTACCTGCAGGAACTGCGCGGCTGGTCGACGCTGCAGACCAGCTTCGCGATGATCGTCATCGGCCTCGACGCCGTCCTCTCGCCCACGCTCACCCCCAAGCTGGTCAACCGGTTCGGCAACGCCAGGGTGATCTTCGGCGGGCTGCTGCTCGCCGCGCTGGCGTACGCGCTGTTCCTGCCCGTCGGCGCGGACTGGGCGTACCTGATGATGCTCCCCAGCCTGATCCTGCTGAGCCTCGCGTTCTCGCTGGTGTACGGCCCGCTCACCATCGTCGCCACCGACGGGATCGACGAGGCCGACCAAGGCCTGGCGGGCGGTCTCCTCTACACGTCGTTCCAGTTCGGTGCCGCGCTCGGGCTGTCGACCGTCACGGCCGTCAACATCGCCGCCACGGCCTCCGAGACCCCGGCCGCGATGCTCGACGGCTACCACGCGGCCCTCGTCGTTCCGCTCGCCGCCGCGCTGATCGCCGGCCTCATCAGCGCGTTCGGGCTGCGGCCTCGCAAGAGCCCGGCGATCGAGCCGGGCGACGCCAAGATCCTCACCACGCACTGACCGCACAGGAGCCCGGCATGACCACCAGGACCACCGACTTCGCGGACGTCCAGGACACGTTCAACAGCTACGTCCGCGACATCAAGTACGCCACGATGATCACCGTCGACAGCCGGCACCGCCCCCGGGCCAGGGTCCTGCTCCCGGTCTGGGAAGTCGTCGACGGACAACCGGTCGGCTGGCTCGCGGCCTACAAGACGCCGATCAAAACGGCGCACCTCGCCAACAACCCGCACACGACGTACTCGTACTGGAGCCCGCGTCAGAACGCGGTCTTCGTGGACAGCACCTCGGCCTGGGCGGACGACGAGGAGTCCAAGCGCCACGCCTGGAACGTGTACGTCGAAGGAGGCCCCCGAGGAGTGGGCTACGACCCGATCCACTACTGGCGAGGAGGCCCGGAAGACCCGGAGTACGCGGTGATCCGAATAACCCCCTGGCGAATCCAACTGGTCCGAGGAACAGACCTGCACACCACGATCTGGCAACCAGAAAGAACCGCCTGAACCAGACTGCCCAGGCACGGTCGGCTCGCCCGAACCACCGGCGAGCCGGCCAAGGCCTTCGAACCATGCGGCGCTCGACCAAAGAGATCAGCGCGGAGGCCGCCCGTGGGCACCGGCCTCCGGACCACCTGGGCCGCGCCTCTCCCACCCAAAAGAAAAACCGCAGGTCACGGGAGTGACCTGCGGTTTTCGCAGAGCCGCCTAAGGGAATCGAACCCTTGACCTACGCATTACGAGTGCATTTCGGCCCTCGTAGCGGACACCGACGCACTGCGGGCCGAGGTCGAGTTGCCGTCGGCGTGGTGGGGCGAGCTGCGCCGCAGCCTCGACGTGATCAGGTCGACCCGTACGGCGCGGATGGGGAAGGACGAATCGGCCATCCTCAAAGTCGTGCACGATGCGCTCGGGTTGTCGGTCGAGGTGCGAGAGCGGGAAACCGTGCACGGTGATCTGCACTGGGCGAACCTGCTGCAACCCGAGCTCGGCATCCTCGATCGGGAGCTCTGGGGCCGAGGCCCGGTCGGCACCGATCCGGCATCGTTGTACCGCTACAGCCTGCTTGCGCCCTGCACCGCCGCGACCTTGTGGGACGCCTTCGCCGACGTGCTCGACACCCCGACCGGCACCACCGCACCGCTCTACGTCGCCTCCCGCCTCCTGCGCCGCGTCGACATGGGCGACCACCCCGAACTCGCCACGCCGCTCCGGCTCCTGGTCGACGAGCTCGCACCGTAGGCCGCAACGACGAACGCGCCCCCGGCACCCAGTGAAGGGTGCGGGGGCGTGTTCATGCGTGGGTCGTTCCGGCAGACGGTCGGCGCCTTTGCGATCCATGGGCGGGGTTGTTCTCGTCCGGCCAGTACAGCAGGTGCCCCACGGGCCGATTTACGTGCTAAACCACGGGGGCGGCGCCGTTGAACTTGTGCTGTGAAAGCTGCCCGCGAACCGCACCATCCGGGAACTCGTCGTTGTGCACATTGACGTAGAACTCGGACGGCATGTCGACCAGCTCCTTGGCCAGAGCTGGGTCGACCGGGACGCAGCCGTCCGATTCACCGGTGACCGGGTTCGGGAGGGTGACGACCACTGGACCCGCGACCCCGCGCGCACCGCGATGGATGTGGGCCGCGGTGGTGGGTAGCGCGATCCGGGAGACCTTCAGGTACACGCACACCTGGTCCGGGAAAACCGTGAGGCGAGCGGTCCCGAAGCCGTCGGGATCACCGGGTCCGGGCACTTCCTGGGCGCCGTCGAGCTTGGCGACGAGCTTCACCCCGTGAAGGCGGTCTGGCTTGTGGACTGGTTCGGTGGCGCTGGCCATGCCGGTAGTCAGACCCGCCAGAGCCAACATGATCGTGACGGTCGAGACGACAACACGACGCAAGAACGGCATTTGTCCCTCCAGGTTTTCGATTTTTCCCATCGTGCAAAGGAAAACTCGTGCCCGCCGGGTCAATGAGCGGCAAAGCACCGAACAGGCGAAGCACTGACATCCTGTGAGTGAGCAATGAATTCTGTTCGACGGCTCGTCGGGGGCGGGATCACCAAGCTCCCCCTCCGTGCCGCTCGGGGAAGGTGGGGTGTTGCCCGCGTAATCCCACTCGAACCCGACGTACAGGGTGTTGCCGTCGCCGCCGGGATTCGGGCCGGACGCCTTGGCCTTGCCTGCGTGGTTGGCGCGACCGGCGGCGACCATGTGCACGACGCCGTCGAACGCGATCACGCCGTGGCGGTTTCCTGCTCGGAGGTGTGGGTGCGGTCGGCCAGCGACCACGTCAGCCACGCGGCCCACACCACCACGGCCAGCAGCACCAGGGCGCGGGCCCGGGTCCACGTCAACCAGCGCGGACGTCTCATGTGTCCCCCGTCGGGCCTTGGCCGCAGCGTCTTCCGCGCGCCACCGTTTCCGGCGTTCGTCGTCGAGCTGCTGCGCATCACCCACACCAGCAGCACGACCAGGAGGCCGCCGATCCCGGCTTGTGGCCCGGCCGAGACCAGGAGCGCCGATGTCCACGCGGCCCTCCTTGCGGTCATGGCCTAGGGCTGCGCGTCGCCCCCGTCGAGGACCGGATCGGCGTTGTCCGGTGGCGAGCTGGGTTCGGGTTCGGGCTGGTCGGTCTGCGGCGGGGTGATGATGACGACCTCGGGTGGGTAAGATTCCGGTGGCGGATCCGTTGGTGTGACGGGGTTTCCGTCCTGGTCGACCAGGCCGCCGAGGTCCGGGTCCCACTGCGCCGGGGGCCCAGCCGGTGTTGTCGCCGACGCCGGGCGGGATCGGCAGACCGCCCCACCAGCCGAATGCCAAGGTCTGGATGTGCTCGACTTCGGACATCACGCTTCCGTTCCCCAGACCGCCGGCCAAAGCCGGACCCATCGGGCGAACTTGGCACGACTCCTATCCTTTAGGGTGAGCAATGGTCGATGTTCGGTTACGGTGACGACATGACTAAAGTCTTGCTGAAAACCTCCGCCGGAGATATCGCCCTAGAGCTCGACGAGTCAAAGGCGCCGAAGACCGTGGCCAATTTCGTTGATTACGCCAAGGCCGGCCACTACGAGGGCACCATCTTCCACCGGGTAATTCCTGAGTTCATGATCCAGGGCGGTGGCATGACCGCAGACATGGAGAAGAAGCCAGCACCGCAGACGATCAGGAACGAGGCCGACAACGGCCTCCGCAACGACAAGTACACAGTCGCGATGGCACGCACTTCGGACCCGCATTCAGCGAGCGCGCAGTTCTTCATCAACACCACCGACAATGATTTCCTTAACTACCCGGGCCAGGACGGTTGGGGTTACGCGGTGTTCGGCAAGGTTGTGGAGGGCACCGATGTGGTGGATCAGATCGAGGGTGTATCCACCACTACGAAGGCCGGACACAGTGACGTGCCGGTAGAGCCAGTGATCATTAGGTCGGTGGAGCTGAGCTGACAATACGTCTGGCGAGGATGCCCGTTCGACTGGGACAGCCATTGTGGCGAAAGCCCGAGCAACCCGTTACCCCCGCCGCCATGCAGGCATGAACATGGGAGTTGGAAAGTCACTACCTTCCCACTCGCGGCGCGCCGGTTCCGCTCGCAAGCTAGCTGGAACCGGCGCCAACCTCCGCACGATTGACGCTAGATCTAGCCCTCGACGCATCCCCCGGCCATAAATTCTGAGACGCGAGAAGCCGAGTTCCGGCGGCGCCCTCCCGGGCGGCCGTGGGCCGTGATCTGGACTCTCCTACCGTAGTAGACAGCCCCGGTTCAGGGGCCAATCGGCTCGCTTGGCGATGCGATCGTCATCGACGATAGCTGCGACGAAGCACGTCTCGGTCAAGTCAGCGCCACGCAGGTCGGCCCCACGGAGATTGGCGTTGGCCAGCTTAGCTTCGGTGAGATCGGTATCCCAAAGGTGAGCACGATTTAGGTCCGCGTTGTCGAGATCTGTCCTGAACAGAACTAACTTGTCGAGATTGACGCTCGATCTGCCCCGTCTTCGTGACGTGCGGTCACTATCACCTGTTCCAGGTGTGTGCCCATCGTTTCCGAGCAGCGCGGACAGGCAAGCGAGTTACCTTCAAACTGAATCATGTTGCCCCATCGATACTATCGAGCGCCAAACACTGCCTCTCGAGTGAGCAGCGCAGGTGCATCGTAGGTAGCCGAGCAGATATCACGGCGCGGACGGCTGACGTAGAAACGCCGGGCATGTGCGCGAGTTGCTACGCAGAGCGGGAGTCGAGGGCTTTAGCTCGTCGACCGCTGACGGCGCGTTTTGACCAGTACGGTGGCGAGTGTCGCAGCTACCCCGCCGAGTGCCGCCCCGGTTGCTGCCACCATCGCTGTGCAGCTGTGGCTTAGCGTTCAACGGTCTGAGATGGCGAGCCCTCAACCTTCTCTTCGACAGGCGACTGAAGCCGCCGGTAATATCGAAGCTCCCCAGATGACAAAAGCGCCGATAATGGATAGTGTTGTCCGTTTTGTCGCCCAAACATTCTTGCGGGCGCTTTGGGCGCAAAATACGCCAGATGGCGCAATCTCCGTTACATGCGACATTGGGGTCATTTTTATCCGGCCATTCTTCGGCTCAAGCTCCCACAATCCTGTCCGGTCTCCCGCGGCACAAGTTGGTACCGCCTTGAGAGTCCTGGGCGGCTGAACTGACCAACTCACGATCACACAGCTACGCGGGACCGGTGCAGCATGGCTGGTAGCAGCTCTTGATTCGACTCATGCTGCGCCCGTCATCTCAAGAGGCGAGTCGCCGACCCAAGTCGAGCAGGTGCAGTCCGTCGTAAGTAGCGCCGCAGTCGCCGCAGCGGACCGAGAGGATGTCGGTATCGCCGATAGACCACATCGGCCCCCAGCAGTCCGGGCAGGGGGAGACCGGTCGCGTGGAGTCGCCAGCAAGCGTGACGACCTGATGGTGAAGTTCACTGAGGTCATCGGCGAGGTCATCGGCCCAGGGCTGAGTGGTGCACCAGTCGATGTATCCGCGCAGCCGCCCGGTTCCCCTGGTGATCGTCAGGTCTCGCGGCGGCGGCCGGTGGTCGGCGTTGAGGCGCAGCAGCTCGGAGTGCACCCAAACCCGGCGCCAGCACCCGCCGAACGGCCTGCCGTGGAGCAGGTGGGCAAAACAGCTGCACCCCGTTTGCACCCCGAAAACGACACTGCGGCGGGAGCCGAGATCATCGATCTCTTCTCCCGCCGCAGGTCAGCGGGTTGACCGCTGCTGAGCCGCCTAAGGGAATCGAACCCTTGACCTACGCATTACGAGTGCGTCGCTCTAGCCGACTGAGCTAAGGCGGCGTTGCGTGGTCAAGTGTAGCTGGCCCGGGCCCGAGGTCGTTCTCGGCCCCCACCGCTCCACGACCTCCAGGTTTTCCCTGGTCGGGCGCCTGACCAGGGGACTCCGGCACCCCGACTTCGGCGGAATCCCACCTCTTGCCGGGGGACTCTCGTCGACTTCTTCCGTCACCTCCTGGGCTTGGGCTCGTTGGATCGGCAGTGATTCCTGTCACGCGATCGGGAGGTCGCCGGATGCGGGCTCTTCGCCGCTTCAGCACGTGTTCCGCCGTGGGGTTGGCCCTCGCCGGGTTGTCTTTGCCTGCCGCCTTCGCGCAGAGCACGCCGCCGACCACGCCCATCCCCGCGCCCGAGAACCCCGGGCAGCCTCCGGCGTCCGAGCCGACCTCGGCTCCCGGTCCGATCGTCGCCGATGCCGGCACCATGGTCGGGATCGTGCGCATCCTGCCGGACACCGTGCCGACCGACTCCGTCATCGACGATCCCGAGTTCGAGGAGCAGTTGCCCAAGCAGTCCGTGGCCGAGGCCGGGATGGGCCGGGCGATCGCGCAGGCGAACTCCACCGCATTCTTCGCCCACGAGCGGGCCATCGCCGAAGCCTCGCCGTTCGGCGTGGCGCTGTTGGGAAAGACGCCGCAGATGCCGACCGGGCTGGCGCAGACCGCGCTGCCCGATCACGCCGCACCCACCAGCGGCGGCCTCCCCATGCCCGCGTCGCCGGCCGATCAGCTGGTCAAGCTCAGCGGTTTGGAAGGCAGCGTGCATGCGCGCTGGGACGAGCAGGCCGGGCCGTGCGTGTCGCCGATCGCCGATGCCCAGATGTCGCTGGGCAGCGCTTCGGCGGTCAACGCGCTGCCCGGCGGGCTGTCGCTGGACGGGCTCCTGAGCGGGGCGCCCACCGCGGACGGCACCGGGTCCTTGCTGCACGTGCCGGATGCCGTCAACGCGCATTCCAACGTGCAGCTGGTTTCCGTCGCCGGGCAGGCCCGCAAGGCCGTGCAGTCGACCTCGACGCTGCAGGTTGCGAGCGTTCGGCTGTTCGCCGGGACCACGCAGGAGATCCGCGTCGACGTCGTCGGCGAGCCCCGGCTGGTCGCCACGGCCACCGGCGACCCCTCGACGTCCACTGTGGACTACAAGGCGCCGGTGCTGCGGGTCAGCCAGGGCGGCGAGGAACTCGGCGTGCTGGATGCGGCGCACCCGGACCTGGACCTGCCGCTGCCCGGGCTGGACCAGCGGATCGTGGACGCCGGAGTGCTGCGGATGAGCGTCGGGGAACTCCGGCACGACGTCGTCGGCACCGAGGTCCGGGCGGCGGCGAAGCTCTTCGACCTGCAGCTGCTGCGCGGCCACCCGGTGGGGCTCCCGACTTCGCTGGTGCAGATCACCTTCGGCGAGCAGATCGCCCGCGCCGGGGCTCCGGCGGGCGGCGTGGACTGCGACGGCTCGGCGGCGGTCGCGCCGCCGGCGGGGACCGGCCCGTCGGCCCACCTCCCGGACGTTCCGCCGCTCGCCCTGACCAGCAGCTCGTACTACGTGATCCCGCTGTTCTGGACCGGCACGGCGCTGCTGCTCCTGGGCTCGATCCTCATCGCCGCCCTCCCCCGCCGCAGCTGAGAACGCCGGAAGGTCCCAATTTTAGGCAAAATCGGGAACCCTCGGCCCACGCGACCGGAGCTCCGTTTTAGCGGCCGTTCCAGAACGGGACGGGCACCCGTGCGGCCGGACCGCCTGGAAAGCAGGGCGGCGATTTCGCGCGAAATCGCCGCTCCGCGTGAGGGGCGGGTGGTGATTTCGCGCGAAATCGCCATGCGTCGGCCACTCAGCCCGGACCCGCTGCGAACGGTTCAGGTGGTGGCGGGGTGGTTCGTCCGGATGGCGGGGGCGAGCCGGGCCGGAGTGGCGTGCTGGGCTCGGTAGGCGCGGCCGAGGTGGGCTTGGAGCCGGGCGTGCCGGAACTGGTAGACGGCACCGGCCTGGCGCAGCACTCCTCGGTGGTACGCGTCGTCCAGGAAAGCGATCACCTGCCAGGGAAGCCGGCCCGTCAGCGGCAGCCAGACACGTGCCAGGAGAACCCACTGCCCCCAGGCGGTGAACGCCGCCGCGTAGGCGATGGCTCCGCTCGTCCCGCCCACTGCGCCGATGATGAGCCCGCTGAACAGCGGCCAGTTGAGCGGGCCCAGCGAACCCTGGAAGAGATCGACGACGAGCCGCCCGCCGATGGCGATCAGGAGCATCGCCAGGGGCGCGAACAACGCGGTCTGGCGCACCACCGCCGATCGGTTCGCGGCCAGCATGCCGATCGGGGTGGCGGCGGAGTTGATGTCGAGGGGCGTCTCCAGCACGGACACGAGCGCGAGTCCCGTCCCGAGCGCCAGGCCGAAGATGAGCCCGAACATGAGGAAGTTGACGAGCGTCAGCTCGATCGCCACGTCGTCCGGGATCGGGGTCTCGCTGAGCATCGTGCGCATGAACGTGCTCACCGGCGCGTACCCGAGCGCCACCACGAACCCGCCCAGCAGCCCGGCGCCGAACCTGGTGGCGGCGGTGCGGGCGCGGCGGCCGGTTCTCCTGCTCCTGCCCGGCAAGCGCACCCGCATGCGGGACGGCTCGAACCCGACACCCCCGTACACGACCAGAAGCCCGTACAGCAGCCCGAAGGCCAGCCCTAGCTCGGTCCCGGTCATCAAGCCGTCCAGCAGGGCCAACCCGATGCCGAACCCGATCCCGTGCTGGATCACGTAGAGGGGCAGGAAGACGAGCGCATCGACGACGGCGGTGACGAACGCGGACGCCAGCACGACGGCGAGGATGCGCGACGAGCGGCGCAGCGAGCCACCGACCAGCCACCACTTGAGATCGCCGGTACCGAGCCGGTCCAGGTTGTCGGCGAGGTAGCCCAGCCAGTGCCGGGCCCGGTCCGGATCCCAGTTCCGTCGCCCGGCGGACGGCCTCGGGCGGTAGACGGCGGGCACGAAGCTGCTCAGCAGGTGGTCTTCGAGGGCCGCCGGCGTCGGGAAGCGGTCGGTGTCCAGCAGGTCGGCCGGGTCCTCGCCGGTTTCGCCGTGGACGGTTCGGGCGAGGCCGACCATCAGCGGCGTGCTCAGCACCGCGGCGAGGTTTGCGCTCGCCTCGCTGTCCGGGCGTTCGCGCAGCTCGTCCAGGACGGAATCCCAGGCGGTGCCCCGGCGCGCGGTGCGCGGCAGGTAGTTGATCAGGTCGGCGCGGCCGAGTTCGACCAGCTCGACACCGGCGGCGCCGGCCAGGGCGGTCGCCTCGACGGCCGCGGCGTACTCGCCGGGTCGACTGGTCAGCAACAGCGGTAGCGACGTGGTGTTGAGGGCTTCCACCGCGCTGCGGTGCAGGCCGTGGGCGATCTCGTCGAACCCGTCGAGAACCGGCAGCACGCGGCCGGTTTCGACCAGCGCGGCGGCCAGCGTCGACCCGTTGGGGGCGCTCGCGACCAGGCCCGGGTAGTCGCGGGAGAGCTGGTCGATCAGCCAGTCCCGCAGCGCGGTGGCCGTCGGGTCCCACGATCCGACGCTGAAGATCACCGGCACCGGGTCGGTGGCGGCGCGGGTCCGCAGGTGGTCCAGGGTGAAGCGCAGCGCCAGGATCGTCTTCCCGGATCCGGCGCGCCCCAGCACCGCCAGCCGGCCGGACGGGATGCGCCGGTAGACGTCCGCGATCTCGGTGAGGTCGCCGGTCAGGTCCAGCGGATCCGCCGTGGCTCCGGGCGGAACGCGGTGGATGTTGTCCGGGTGGTCGGTCAGGTTCGCGGCCACCGGCCGCCACCGCACCGGCAGCGGGAACGGGTCGTGGATCCGGCGCTGCTCCTCCTCGCGCTGCCAGCGGGCGGCGACCGCTTGCGCGAGTTGATCCGCGGCTTCGGTCAGCGCATCCCGCGGAGCGGGCGGCGGATCGACGTCCGGCGCTGCCTCGGGGGTCTCGACGGCGGCCTCCTCGGCCGGCGCGCCGCCGACTTCGGCCAGCAGTTCCCGGCGCTCGTCGGGCGAGAGGTCCAGTGCGTCCGCCAACAGCTTCACCGTCCCGATCCGGGGATCGGTGGGCGAGTTGTTCTCCAGCCGGCGGATGGTGCGCACTCCGACCCCGGACCGCTCCGCCAGCTGCTCCTGCGTCATTCCCGCCCGACGTCGCAACTGACGCAGTAGCGGACCGAACCGGCTCGTCACTTCGGCGCCTCTCGATGCGGCGTGTCCTGGCTCGGGGACCTTAGCGCGAAGAACGCGAGGACCGGCCGTATTTGGCCGGTTCGTGCCCTGGCCCACTGACCAGGGAAAACAACATCATCTTCGGTACCGGCCGGAACCCGGCGGCCGGCGCTCGCCGAGGCGGCGAGGTCAGCCTTCGACAGGGGAACCCATGACCCGTTTCCGGAAATCACTGTGGCGGGCGGTCGCGATGGCGGCCGGCCTGACCGTCGCTTCGACTCTCGTCGCCACCGCCGCGACCGCCGAAACCGAGCCCCCGCGCCTCGACGACGGCTTCGGCCTGACCGTGGTCCGCCAGCCCGAGTGGGTCGACGACGCCCAGCGGACGTTCGTCTTCTCCGTGACCTCCGACCAGGTTCCGAATCCCACGCTGCTGCCGGGCCAGACCGCGGGGCAGCACGACATCATGGTCACCCTGCCCGAGGACTACACCGGCAACGCCGACCGCTACCCGGTGCTGTACTCGCTGCACGGCAATCCCGACCGGGCGAACACCCAGGTCAACCAGCAGATCACCGAGCAGGCGACCAAGGACGCGCCGCTGATCACGGTGCACCCCAACGGGGTTCGCAGCTGGTACTCGAACTGGGTGAACCCCGGCGGGCTGGGCCCGCAGAACTGGGAGAACTTCCACCTCGACCAGGTCATCCCGCTGATCGACGCGAACCTGCGGACCATCCCCACCAGGGAAGGCCGGGCCATCGCCGGCCATTCGATGGGCGGGTTCGGGGCGTTCCACTACGCCGAGCGCCGGCCGGAGCTGTTCAGCTACGTCGGCAGCTTCTCCGGCGGCCTCGACCTGCTCAACCAGGCGCAGCGCGCGGCGGTGATCGGCACCGAGCTGCTGCCGGAGTCGGGCACACCGACGGTCGCGGTCGATGCGATCTTCGGCTCGCCGGTCTGGCCGCTCGACGGGGTGTGGAACGCGCAGAGCCCCGCCCAGCACGTCGAGTCGCTGCGCGGCATGGGCGTGGCCATGTACACCGGCAACGGCGGTGACCTGACCGTCAACCCGCCCCAGGCCGTCGTCGAGAGCGTGGCCAGGGACACCAACCTGGTGACCGCGGCGAACCTGAACGCCGCCGGAATCCCGCACTACTTCGCGGATTACGGCGACGGCAGCACGTGGGCGCCGGGCTGCACCGGGAAGCACGCCTCGGTGCCGTGCCTGCAGAAGGACATGGAGCACTACGTCTCGCTGATCATGCAGCGCCTCCAGCACCCCTGATCTGCCGCGACCGGGGGTCTGGTCGGCCGGGCGACGGGGAGGCGCCCGGCCGACCGGGCAGCACGCGCTGGGAGAAACGGCATGGCCGAGGAGAAGTACCGGTACTGGTGCGGGGAATGCGACTACCGGACACCTTGGCGCACCGAATCGGCGGGAGCCGAGGAGCAGATCGAGCACTACGACCGCCGTCATCCGGGCACGCCGCCCGGTGGCCGCGTCGAGCTCCGCGCGAAGAAGACCGACGGTGTCGGATGCCTCGTGCTCCTGGGGGTCCTGTTCCTGCTCCTGCTGGCGGCGTTCACGTTCCCGTACTGGCCGTGACGGCCGTGGAGCCGCAATCCGCTGGAACCGCAACGACTTCCGGGTCACCGAATTGGCGCGGTTCGAGGTTTTCCCTTGGTACGCCCGCACACGTACCGGTCCTGGGGATTCGCGCGGCCGCGAGTCGGTCATCAGCGCCGCGTGACGGCCGTCGTCGTCGGTGACCAGCGTCATCGACGTGTAGCCGGGAGTCGACACACTGTGACCCCAGGACCTGAGAGTCCACTGTGGAGTCAGCCGGTGTACAGGGTGGCGAGCATGGCCTCCACCGCGATGATGGGCTTCACGTTCTGGGTCAGCGCGAGCCGGCATTCCAGGACCGCGTCGAGGCGGCGCAGCGCCGACTCCGATGTCCACTCCCCGGCCGCCTTCGCCACCGAGCGCTCGAAATCCGGGTGGTTGAGCGGCGCCGACGAACCCGTGCGCATCACCAGCACATCCCGGTAGAAGCCCGCCAGGTCGACCAGCGCCAGGTCCAGCGCGTCGCGCTGGGAACGGGTGGCGCGGGATTTCTGGCGCTTCTCAAGCTCTTTCAGCGCCGCGTTCGCGCCGCGAGTCGCCGACGCCGTGCCTTTGCCGGTGCCGCCCGCGCCCATCGCGGTCTTCAGCTCTTCCTTCTCGGCCTCGTTGCGGTCCTCGTTCGCGGTGACCGCTTCCGTCTCGGCCAGCTTCACCAGCCCGGTGGCCGCCGTGAACACGTCCGAGAACCGGCGCAGCCCCAACGGGATCCGCAGCACCGACTCGCGCCGCTCCCGCGCCTCCTCGTCGGTCGCCAGCCGCCGCGCCCGGCCGATGTGCCCGCCGCACACCGACGACGCCCACTGCGCGAGCTCCGCGTCCACGCCGTCGCGCTCGTGCAGCACCTCTGCGATCGCGCCGGCCAGCGGCGTGCGCAGCTGCACCACACGGCACCGGGAGCGGATCGTGACGGACACGTCCTCGGGGTGATCGGACGGCGCGCACAGCAGGAACACGGTCCTCGGCGGCGGCTCCTCCACCGCCTTGAGCAGCGCGTTCGCCGCGCCCTCGGTGAGACGGTCGGAATCTTCGATCAGCACGATGCGCCATTGGCCGGTGGTCGGGCGCCGCGCCGCGGCCTGCACGAGAGCCCGCATCTCCGCGACCGAGATCGACAGACCTTCGGGCGCCACCAGGCGAACGTCGGCGTGCGTGCCGTGCAGCACCGTCCGGCACGCCGAGCAGTGCCCGCAGCCCGGCTGCTCCGCATCGGAGCACTCCAAAGCGGCGGCGAAGGCACGGGCCGCGATCGACCGGCCCGAACCGGGCGGCCCGGTGAACAGCCACGCGTGCGTCATCGAACCCGGCGGAACCGGCTCGCCTCGCACCTGGCGGTGAGCAGCGCGCACGGCGGTGTAGAGCGTCCGCACCGCGTCGGGCTGCCCGACGACCTCCGCCCACACCCCGGTGCTGGGCACGTCCGGAGCGTCGGTTTGCATCACGTCGCCTCCAGTACTTCGCGAACACCCAGACTGTACGGGGCGGCACCGACCGGCCTGCGGTCAACCGGAGAACGCTTCGAGCAACTGACGCAGCACCGTCAGGGCGACGAGCACCGCGACGGCCAACACGATCAGGAAGCCCACGACCGCCCCGGGCGTGCGGCGCGGCCGCTCCCCCGGCGGCTCAAGACGAGGTGTCTGGGGGCTGGCCGCCGGAGCGCGACGGCGCCGAATCGGCCTGCGCACGTCCTCCGCCGTACTAGGCGGCGTCCAGGGCTGCGGCGGCGCGGTCCGCTGCTGCGGCACCGCGAACGTGCCGAACAGGGCATCCGGACGAGCCGGCAAGGGCGGCAACGGCTGCGTGCCGTCGAAACCGTGCAAGGCATCCCGCATGTCCGCCTCCCCGAGGCTTCCGATAGTCGGAAGTCTCCGCCTCGGGGCGGCGGAACACCAGGATCAGGACGACTTCGAAGTGGAACTCGTCCGCTTCTTCGCGGCCGTCGTCTTGGACGCCGTCGACTTCGCAGCGGTCGTCTTCGTCGTCGACTTCGCGGTGGTCTTCTTGGCCGGGGCCTTCTTCGCGGGGGCCTTCTTCTTCGCCGGGGCCTTGGCCCGCCGCTCCGCGAGCAGCTCCACCGCGCGATCCATGGTCAACGACTCGACGTCATCGCCCTTGCGCAGCGAGGCGTTCGTCTCGCCGTCGGTGACGTACGGGCCGAAGCGGCCGTCCTTGATCACCAGCGGCTTGCCGGTGTCCGGCTCCTCGCCGAGCTCCCGCAGCGGGGCCGCGGCCGCCCGCCGACCGCGCTGCTTCGGCTGCTCGTAGATCTTGAGCGCCTCTTCCAGCGTGATCGAGAAGATCTGGTCCTCGGTCTCCAGCGACCGCGAGTCCGTGCCCTTCTTCAGGTACGGGCCGTAGCGGCCGTTCTGCGCGGTGATCTCGTTGCCGGACTCCGGGTCCTTGCCCACGACCCGCGGCAGCGACAGCAGCTTCAGCGCGTCGTCGAGCGACACGGTGTCCAGCGACATGTGCTTGAACAGGCTGCCGGTGCGCGGCTTGTTCTTGTTGCCCTCGGGCAGGACCTCGGTGACGTACGGCCCGAACCGGCCTTCCTTCGCGACGACCTCGTGCCCGGACTCCGGGTCGGTACCGAGGCTGCGGCCCTCCATCGGGGTGGCGAACAGCTTCTCCGCGATCTCCACCGTGAGCTCGTCCGGCGGCAGGTCGTCCGGCAGGTTCGCGCGCTGCGACGAACTGTCGGCGAGCGTCCGCTCCAGGTACGGGCCGTAGCGGCCGACCCGCACGTAGACGGTGCGGTCCTCGTCGTCGTTGAACATCGGGATGGAGTTGATCTCGCGCGGGTCGATCTCCTCGACCCCGGAACCGACCAGCTTCTTCAGCCCGCCGGCGCGACCGATGGAGCCCTCCGGCCCCACGTCGCCGCCGAAGTAGAAACCGGACAGCCAGCTGGTCCGCTCCTCGCGCCCTTCCGCGATGCGGTCCAGCTCGTCCTCCAGGGCGGCCGTGAAGTCGTAGTCCACCAGCCGGCCGAAGTGCTTCTCCAGCAGTCCGACCACGGCGAAGGCGATCCACGACGGGACTAGGGCGGAGCCCTTCTTCCAGACGTAGCCGCGCTCCTGCACGGTGCTGATGATCGACGCGTAGGTCGACGGGCGCCCGATGCCCAGCTCTTCCATCGTCTTCACCAGGCTGGCCTCGGTGAAGCGCGGCGGCGGGTTGGTGGTGTGCCCGTCCGGCGACAGCTCCGGCGCGGTGATCGCCTGGTCCTGCACCAGCTGCGGCAGCCGCGACTCGGCGTCGTCGGCGACCCCGCCGGCCTCCGAGTCGACCGCCTCGACGTAGGCCTTCAGGAACCCGGCGAAGGTGATCGTGCGACCGGACGCGGCGAACGTGCACTCCTCGCCGCTGGTGGCGGTGCCGGTGATGCGCACCGACAGCGTGGTGCCCTTCGCGTCGGCCATCTGGGACGCGATGGTGCGCTGCCAGATCAGCTCGTAGAGCTTGTAGCCGTCTACGTCGTTGCGCAGCTCGCCGGCGACCTCGCCCGGGGTGCGGAAGCTCTCGCCCGCCGGCCGGATCGCCTCGTGCGCCTCCTGGGCGTTCTTGACCTTGCGGTTGTACTGCCGCGGCTGCGGCGATAGGTACTGGTCGCCGTAGAGGTCCCGGGCCTGGTTGCGCGCCGCGTTGATCGCCGTCTCGGATAGCGTGGTCGAGTCGGTACGCATGTAGGTGATGTAACCGTTCTCGTACAACCGCTGCGCCGTGCGCATCGTGCGGTCGGCCGAGAACCGCAGCTTGCGGCTGGCTTCCTGCTGCAGCGTGGAGGTCATGAACGGCGCGTACGGCTTCCGCGTGTACGGCTTCTCCTCGACGCTGGACACGTGCAGCTGCACGTCGGCGAGCGCCGCGGCGAGGCTGCGCGCCTCCTGCTCGGTCAGCACCCGCGTGTCGGCGTTCTTCAGCCGCCCGTCCGGGCCGAAGTCGCGACCGGTGGCCAGCTTCGCGCCGTCCACGTTGACCAGGCGGGCGCCGAAGCGACGCGGCGAGGCGTCCGCGCCGGCGTCCATCGTCGCGGAGATGTCCCAGTACTCCGCCGGGACGAACCTGATCCGCTCGCGCTCCCGCTCGACCACGATCCGGGTCGCCACCGACTGCACGCGGCCCGCCGACAGCTTCGGCATGACCTTCTTCCACAGCACCGGGCTGACTTCGTAGCCGTACAGCCGGTCCAGGATGCGGCGGGTCTCCTGCGCGTCCACCAGGTCGTGGTCCAGGTCGCGCGGGTTCGCGGCGGCCGCCTGGATCGCCGACTCGGTGATCTCGTGGAACACCATCCGGCGCACCGGCACCTTCGGCTTCAGCGTCTCCAGCAGGTGCCAGGCGATCGCCTCGCCCTCGCGGTCACCGTCCGTCGCGAGGTAGAGCTCGTCGACCTGCTTGAGCGCGTCCTTGAGCTCGGTGACCGTCGCCTTCTTGTCCGAGCTCACCAGGTACAGCGGCTCGAAGTCGTTGTCGACGTCGACGCCCAGCCGGGCCCACGCCTGGCCCTTGTACTTCTCCGGCACGTCCTTGGCGTTCTTCGGCAGGTCCCGGATGTGACCGCGCGAAGACTCGACGATGAAGTTCGAGCCCAGGTAGGAGGCGATCTTCTTGGCCTTCGCAGGCGACTCGACGATCACCAAGCGCCGACCCCCGGAGCCAGCCCCGTTGGAGGACCCCGAAGCCCGGCCGGTCCCGCCGGCCTTCTTCGTCCGTGTCGACCCAGCCACGCTTACCTGCTCTCTTCTTCCGGAGGCTTCCATTGCACCCGGTGCTACCCGACAAGTTCCTCAGTGTGCCCCTTATGCGCCGATTCGCAGCACGCCGGGAAGGCACAGGGTTGCACATAACACGCTGAGACTCGTCAACGTCTTCTTGTACGAACGTATCGGGTGACGGTGGTGTTCCGTTGCGTGACCTGGCGTGATGTGCGTCAAACCGGTCAGGACACCAACGGCCACGTTCGCTCGATCGCACCATCGGGCATTGGACCGACGAGCTCAGCGAGGCGGGCGAGCCCCCGTCGACCGGTCACGCGCAGCGCCGGCCCGCCGGCGCGCGGGCCGACCGGCTTCGCCGGGAGGCCGCAGCCGCGCAGCGCCGTGACCAGCGGCGCATGCGTGTCGGGCGCGTGCGGATCGAGCCCGAGGCGGTAGCCGGTGGGCTCGGCGGAGCCGGCGGTCAGCGCCCAGAGCCGGAGGGCTGCGCCGTCCGGGACGAAGTCCGGCGGGACCGACTTCACGGCGCCGCGCAGCCAGCGGGCCGCGAGGCCGGTGAGGTCCGCGCGGAACGCGGTGCGGATCAGCGGGCGGCCTTCTTCGGAGCGGCCGAGCTCTGCCTCCACGCCGCGTTCGGCGCAGGCCACGACCAGGGAGCGGGCGCGCCATTCGGCGTCGACCACCACGGACAGCCGGGCCGCGGTGCCGCGGCCGAAACCGACCGCCTGCCCCGGACCGCACAGCATGCCCGCGAGGTCGGCGACGTCTGGCTGCCGCGCCTCGGCCGAGTAGAAGGACAGCTGGTCCACGGCCCGCATGCTAGAACAGCAGTTCGACCTTGGCCAGCACATCCACCCGTTTGCGTCACCGTCCACCGCAGTTTCAATTGAAACTGCGCCCTCACGAGCACCAGATGACAGTTTCAATTGAAACTGGCCTCGGGGTTGTGAGGTGGGGGGGGGGGGGGGGGGGGGGGGGGGGGGGGGGGGGGGGAGGGGGGGGGGGGGAGGGGGGGGGGGGAGGGGGGGGGTGCGT
>NZ_JBWKKH010000045.1:13396-27521 GCF_056431645.1 Saccharopolyspora sp. NPDC045839 | reverse complement strand
TACACCTCCCCCTCTCCCCCCCCCCCCCCCCCCCCCCCCCCCCCCCCCCCCCCCCCCCCCCCCCCCCCCTCCCCCCCCCCCCCCCCCCCCCCCCCCCCCCCCCCCCCCCCCCCCCCCCCCCCCCCCCCCCCCCCCCCCCCCACCATCCTGCCCAGTGGCCGTTCTCAGCGCGGGGGTTGCTGCTGGGGCGGGGCGAAGAACTGCTTGCACTCCGGGGCCTGCTGCGAGGCCGCCTTGAGCTCCTCGTTCCGGTCCAGCGCCGCCAGCTCGTCCTTGAGGTCCAGCTGCTGGCCCTTCTGCAGCTCCTGCTGCATCGCGGCCATGCCCTCCTGGAAGTTCTGCTCGTTGGTCGGATCGACCTGCTTCGCCTTCTCGCCCGCCGACGTCAGCAGGTCGCGGACCTGCGTGAAGCCCTGCTGGAAGCCGTCGTTGACCGAGTCCGCGCCCGCGATCGGCGCCGGTCCGAGGCCCCGCAGGCCGTTGATGGTGTCGTCGGCGGAGCGCACCGCCGAGTCGATTCGTTCGATCACCGTCTGCTTGACCGTGGCCGTGTTCGTCTTGTCGACTCCGGGCAGCTGCTTCTGGGAGGTGGCGAAGTCGCCCACCAGCCCGCACATCCGGCCCGCCCACGCGACTCCCTCCGGACTCGGGGCGGCCGGCTTCGGCGGCGGGGCGGGAGCCGGGGCCTGGGCCGGGCCTGCCGCGCACCCGGCGAGCGCCAGCGGGACGGCGGCGAGCACCGCGATGGACGTCGAGCGGATCTTCATGCGCACTCCTCGCAGAGATCGGAGTTGCCTTCGGCGTGCGCTCACAGACTCTCCCCCACCGCCCACCGCGCTCCGGAAGGCGGGGTCGCCGATCCGGCGAAACCCCAGCGCACGAAAAGGGCGCCGCCCCGCTCGGGGACAGCGCCCTTCCAGATCCGCACCGCCGGCGCGATCGGAGCGAACGGACCGCCCGCCTCGGCAATCGAGGTGAACGGTCCGTTCGCTTCACCACCGACGCGTCAGGCCGCTCCGTTGACCGCCTTGTCGTCCGAGGTGGATGACTCCGCGATCGCCGTGGAACGGCGCTTGGAGACCACCACCGCCGCGATGATCACCGCGACCGCGACGGCCGCGATGACGCGCCCGACCACCGGGTTCGCGTCCGTGCCCACGGTCAAGGTCACCACGGCCGGCGCGATCAGCACCGACACCAGGTTCATCACCTTCAGCAGCGGGTTGATCGCCGGGCCTGCGGTGTCCTTGAACGGGTCGCCGACGGTGTCGCCGATGACCGTGGCGGCGTGCGCCTCGGACCCCTTGCCACCGTGGTGACCGTCCTCGACCAGCTTCTTCGAGTTGTCCCACGCGCCACCGGAGTTGGCCAGGAAGATGGCCATCAGGGTGCCGGTGGCGATGGCGCCGGCGAGGTAGCCCGCCAGCGGGCCGACGCCCAGGCCGAAGCCGACCGCGATCGGCGCCAGCACCGCGAGCAGGCCGGGCGTGGCCAGCTCGCGCAGCGAGTCCCGGGTGCAGATGTCGACGACCCTGCCGTACTCGGGGCGCTCCGAGCCGTCCATGATCCCGGGCTTGTCGCGGAACTGCCGCCGCACCTCGTAGACCACGGCCCCGGCCGCGCGCGACACCGCGTTGATCGCCAGGCCCGAGAACAGGAACACCACGGACGCCCCGATGATCAAGCCCACCAGCACGTCCGGCGCGTAGACGAAGAACGTGGCGGCGTCGATGTGGCCGGCCACATCGGCCAGCGCGACGCCGATCGCGTCCGTGTAGGACCCGAACAGCGCGGTCGCGGCCAGCACCGCCGTCGCGATCGCGATGCCCTTGGTGATCGCCTTGGTGGTGTTGCCGACGGCGTCCAGCTCGGTGAGGATCTTCGCGCCCTCGCCCTCGACGTCACCGGACATCTCGGCGATGCCCTGCGCGTTGTCGCTGACCGGGCCGAAGGTGTCCATCGCGACGATCACACCGACGGTGGTCAGCAGGCCGCAGCCGGCCAGCGCGACGGCGAACAGCGCCACCGGCAGCGAACCGGACAGCAGGAACGCGCCGAACACCGCCGCGCCGATGATCAGCGCGGTGTACACGGCGGACTCGAAGCCCACCGACAGGCCCGAGAGGATCACGGTGGCCGCGCCGGTCAACGACGACTTGCCGACGTCGCGCACCGGGCGGTGCTCGGTGGCGGTGAAGTACCCGGTGAGCTTGAGGATGACCACCGCGAGCAGGATGCCGATGATCACCGCGACCAGCGCGATCACCGCCGGGTTGCCGCTCGTGGCGCGGATCTCCTCGGAGACGCCGGTGAGCTCGCCGAAGGAACTCGGCAGGTACAGCAGCGCGGCGATCACGCAGAGCACCGCGGAGATGCCCGCCGAGATGTAGAACGACCGGTTGATCGCGGTCAGCGCGCTTTCGCCGGCACGGGCCTTGGTGATGTACACGCCGATCACCGCGGTGATCACGCCCAGCGCGGGCACGATCAGCGGGAACAGCAGGCCGTGCAGGCCGAACGCGGCGGTACCCAGGATCAGCGAGGCGACCAGGGTGACCGCGTAGGACTCGAACAGGTCGGCCGCCATGCCGGCGCAGTCACCGACGTTGTCCCCGACGTTGTCGGCGATCGTGGCGGCGTTGCGCGGGTCGTCCTCCGGGATGTTCTGCTCGACCTTGCCGACCAGGTCGGCGCCCACATCGGCGGCCTTGGTGAAGATGCCGCCGCCGACCCGCATGAACATCGCCAGCAGGGCCGCGCCGAAGCCGAAGCCCTCCAGCACGCGCGGGGCGCCGCCGGCGTAGACCAGCACCACCAGCGCGGCGCCGAACAGGCCGAGGCCGACGGTGATCATGCCGACCACGCCGCCGGTGCGGAACGCGACCCGCATCGCCTTCTCGCGCCCCTCGCCTTCCTCGCGGGCGGCCGCCGCGACGCGCACGTTCGCGCGGGTGGACAGCCACATGCCGAGGTAGCCGATGGTGGCCGAGAACGCGGCGCCGAACAGGAAGAAGATCGATCGCCCGATCGTCTCGCCGGTGCTCTCCGAAGGCAGCGCGAACAGCACCAGGAACACGATCACGGCGAAGATCGCCAGGGTGCGGAACTGCCGGCTCAGGTAGGCCGAGGCGCCTTCCTGCACGCCCTTGGCGATGTCCTGCATCTTGGCCGTGCCTTGGCCGGCGGACAGCACCTCCTTGATCAGGACGTAGCCGAAGGCCAGGGCGGCCAGGGCGATCACCATCACGGCACCGACGACGACGTAGTCGGCGCCGCCGAGCTCGATACCGGTGGCTTGTTGGGCGAGGTCCATCCGGGTTTGCGAGCTCGGTGGTGCAGCGCCCTGGGCCCAGCCGTGCTGGACCGGGGTGAGCAGGGACATCCGTCCTCCTGGGTTGTGCTCGGTTCAGCACCGGGGCTCCGCAACGCTCGACGGGGCTCCGGTGCGCGGTAGGCGGCCCCGCCCGGTACGGCCGGTGATCGGTCGCTGGCCGTCCGTGGCGACGTCGTGGCTCGGGAGTCTATTCAGGCCACGAGTGGCTTACCTCACGGTGTGATACGCAACTCGTCACGACGTGGGACTCCGTGACGAAAGAATCGATTCAGATGGGTACTTGATCACCCAATTGGGCAAAGGTTGATTTGGCCCAAACGGGTTACATGGGGTATTAGGCACGACTCCGACGGTCCACCGGGTAGCCGCCGGAGTCAGCGCCACCGCCCCGGACCGAGGCAAGAACCAGCCGATCGAGCGATACCGACACGGATGCGGGAACCGGGAACGCGTGCGCGGTGCGCGATCGGCGCTGTGCGAGGCTCGCTAGCGTGCGCGCAGCGGACCAGGACAAGGGGCGGCGGTTACTCGACCGCGCGGTAGCCGGCATTCCGGCCGACGAAACGCCGTTGCGGCACGTCGCGCACCTGCCCACCCGCCCGGCCCGCACCGCCGACTGGCCCGAGTGGATCCCGCCGCGGCTGGTGGACGCGTTCCGCGAGCGCGGCGCGCGGGAGCCGTGGGTGCACCAGATCGAGGGAGCCGAGGCGGTCCGGGCCGGCGAGCACGTGGTCGTCGCGACCGGCACGGCCTCCGGGAAATCGCTGGTCTACCAGCTGCCGGTGCTCTCGCAGCTGCTCGAAGACGACCGGGCGACCGCGCTGTACCTCGCCCCCACGAAAGCGCTCGGCGCCGATCAGCTGCGCACCATCGGCGAGCTCGGCATGGCGGAGGTCCGGGCGGCGAGCTACGACGGCGACACGCCGCAGGTCGAGCGGGACTGGGTGCGCGCGCACGGCCGGTGGATCTTCACCAACCCGGACATGCTGCACTACGGCGTGCTGCCCGGGCATGGCCGCTGGGCGCGGTTCTTCCGGCGGCTCAGCCACATCGTGGTCGACGAGTGCCACACCTACCGCGGGGTGTTCGGCTCCCACGTCGCGCTGCTGCTGCGCCGCCTGCGCCGCGTCGCGCAGCACTACGGCGCGGACCCGGTCTTCGTGCTCGCCTCGGCCACCGTGTCCGACCCGGAATCGCTGGCCGAGCGCCTGACCGGCGTCTCGTGCCGCGCCGTGACCGATGACGGGTCTCCGCGCGGAGCCCGGACGGTCGCGTTCTGGGAGCCGCCGCTGCTCGACGAGATGATCGGCGAGAACGGCGCCCCGGTGCGCCGGGCGGTCGGCACCGAGGCGGCGCGGATCATGACCGAGCTGGTCATCGAGGACGCCCGGACGCTGGCGTTCATCCGGTCCCGGCGCGGCGTGGAGCTGGCGGCACTGTCCGCGCAGCGCGCGCTGTCCGATGTGGACGAATCGCTCGCCGCGAAGGTGGCCGCCTACCGTGGCGGTTACCTGCCCGAGGATCGCCGTGAGCTGGAGCGTTCCCTGCTCTCGGGCGAGCTCCGCGCGGTGGCCACCACCAACGCGCTGGAACTCGGCGTCGACATCTCCGGGCTCGACGCCGTCGTGGTCGCCGGTTATCCCGGCACCCTCGCATCCTTCTGGCAGCAGGCCGGACGCGCCGGGCGAGACGGCGACGGCGCCCTGGTCGTCTTCGTCGCGCGGGACGACCCGCTGGACACCTACCTGGTGCACCACCCGTCCGCGGTGCTCGAGCGCCCGGTCGAGGCGACGGTGCTCGACCCGACCAATCCGTACGTGCTCGAACCGCACCTGGCCTGCGCCGCCGCCGAGCTGCCGCTCGACGAGGACTCCTTCGACGTCTTCGGCGGCGAACCGGCTCGCTTGGCCGTAGCGGCGCTCACGGCGGACGGTGTGCTGCGCAAGCGCCCGCACGGCTGGTTCTGGACCTCCCGCGAGCGTCCACATCGGAACGTCGAGCTGCGGGGCGCCGGCGGGCATCCGATCGCCGTCGTGGAAGGCGAATCCGGGCGCATGCTCGGCACCGTGGACCCGGACTCGGCCTGCGGGACGGTGCACCCGGGAGCGGTCTACCTGCACCGCGGCGAATCGTTCGTGGTGGACGAGCTGGACCTGGAGACCGGGATCGCGCTGGTGCACGAGGAAAGCCCCGATTGGACGACCTCGCCCCGCAACGTGGTGGACATCTCGGTGCTGCGGACCATCGAGCGGCACGACACCGGGCGCGGCGTCACGGTCTGCCTCGGCGAGGTGGAAGTCACCTCACAGGTCGTCGGCTACCTGCGGAAACGGCCCTCCGGGGCGGTGCTGGACCAGGTTCCGCTGGACCTCCCCGCGCAGACCCTGATGACCCGGGCGGTCTGGTACACGGTCGGCGACGAGCTGCTGGTGGGCAGCGCGCCGGGGGGCGCCGGGCTGGATCCGGCGCGCATCCCCGGCGCGCTGCATGCCGCCGAGCACGCGGCGATCGGCCTGCTACCGCTGTTCGCGACCTGCGATCGATGGGACATCGGCGGGGTTTCCACCGCGCTGCACGCCGACACCGGGGAGGCAACGGTGTTCGTGCACGACGGTCATCCGGGAGGGGCCGGATTCGCCGATCGCGGTCATGCCGCATTGGTCCCATGGTTGGCCGCGACGCGGGAAGCGATCGCTTCCTGCGACTGCCCGGCGGGATGCCCGTCCTGCGTCCAGTCGCCGAAGTGCGGGAACGGCAACGAACCGCTGGACAAGGCGGGGGCGGTGGCTGTTCTCGATGCGGTGTCGGCCGCGCTCGGGGGCGGCGCCGGCGGATCGGCTGGGCTGCACGACCGTCCACAAGAGAGCTGAGCACGAAGGGCTGGTGCGTGCTCGGAGGAGACGCGTTCGGTCGTGTCGGGGAGCCCGGGCGCGGATGCCGATCCGTTCGGCGTCGGTGCGGCCGGCAGGTGGTCACCTGCCCGCTGCGAGAAGTTCCGCCACGTTCTCCGGACTGCTGTTGTCAAGGAGTTCGAGACCCGTGCAGAGCGCGTCCTGCACGAAGTCCGGGGTGGGCAGCTGCCAGGCGCAGACCTCCGGCTTGACCCGCCAGTGCACCGCACCACCGGGGTAGGCCGTCGGGGGCATCGGCACCCAGCTCCCGTTGCTGTGCAAGATGATTCCGCCCAGATCGGCCAGCTCGGGGTAGAGCTCGCCGCCGCCGGACATCAGGAAGTACCAGCGGCCGTCCGGGGTGGCCACGATCGGCACCGGGAAGCCGAGTGCGCGCAGCACCAACGCGGCGCGGTGGCCGAGGTTCGAGTCGACCTCGATGGCGTCGACCGTGGTTCCGGTGGCGACCAGCAGGCCGTAGGGCCGCTCCGTCCACCAGGACGTGACCTCGTCGGGGTTGGTGCCGAGGCGGTCCTGCCAGTCGCGGTATACCGGCCGCAGGCCGGTCTCCTGGCGTCCGCGGCGACCGATCCAGCCGTCTTCTTCGGGGTAGGTTCCGGGTAGCACCGGCCAACCGCGCGAGGCGAATCCGATTGCCTGCACGCGAAGTTCGATCCGGCTGCTGGTCAGCCCGGCCGGGTGGGCCGGGATGCCGCGGAAGGCGCTTTGCCACCTGTCCGCCGACCGTTGCATTTGCTCCGCCTCCTTGTTCCAAAGTGGGCGCCGGACCGGCGGCTCGGGGGGGCGCCTCCGGTAGAACCTTCGGCAGCCGCCTGATTCTCGACCTCGTTGTCGTGAACCTTGGGTCTTGCGCTCACACCACTAATCAACGTCATCCGAACCGGGCGAGTACACCCCCAGTCGACGACCGGTAGCTGAGCCGCGACGAACGCTCCCGCCCAGACCACGTGAACTAAACGGATCATCCTGTTGAGCGGCACCGGAACGACCGCTCGCTAGGATGAAATCCGGTCGCCCGACCGCTCGTCGACCGTTCGTCGCGGCCGGATCGATCGGCCGCCGTTCAGCTTCCCTCCGGCCCGGCACGAGCCCGTGCGCTGGCCTTTCGCCCGCCGGGTACGAACTCGGGAAGATCGGCCCGGACCGTCACGACGGCGTCCCAGCCGTCCATCCGGCACTCCGCGAGCTCGGCTCGCATCCCGCTCGCGACCCGGTTCGCACGCTCGCACGCGACCTGCTGCCCGTGCGGCGCGTACGCGGCGGCGGCCAGGGCGGCGAGATCCGCCGCCCCTTCGGCCCGGTGGCGGGCGACCGTGACCGCGCCCAGTTGCAGGACGACGGACAGCAGGATGATCAGCGCCAGCGAGAGCACCGCCGCAACCACGGTGGCCGCTCCCCGGTCGCCGCTCATGGCGCCACTCCTGGTTCCAGCACCGCCACCGCCCGCGCGTTCAGCCAGCGGCCGGGCAGGAACTCACCGGGCAGCGGGGCGCTCACCTCGGTGCTGACTTCATCGCCCTCGACCAGCACCGAAAGCGACGCGCCGCCGGGCGCGATGCGGCCGACCGCCTCGTCCGCGCGGGGCCGGTCGCCGCGCGCCACCAACCGCGCGGCTTCGATCGCCGCATCGGTGCAGCGGAGCTGGCCGATCAGCGCTCCGATCCCGGTCAGGATCAGCGCGAACACCGCGATCACCGAGCAGATGCCCAATGCCGCCTCGACCGTGACCGCCCCGGCATCGCGGCAGGCCGTTCCGGCGCCGGGCGACGCCGGAACCACCTGCGCGGCCATCAGGTATCGCCGCCTTCGAGCCCGCGGGCGATGAGCCCGGCGAGCGCGTCCTTGACCGAGTTTCCGGTCACGACGTCGTAGAGAAGCGACGCGAACGCCACCGCGGCGACGGTTCCCACCGCGTATTCGGCGGTGCTCATGCCACCGTCCCCGTGCAGCAGGGCGCGCAGTCGGCGCGTCGCCGTCCACCGGTTCGACCTGGCACTCATCTCGATCAACCTCCAGTTCAGATCCACAATGGACTTACAAGGGCACCGCGAGGCGGTGCATCATGCCGACCACCACGGGCAGCACCCCGAGGCACAGGAACGCAGGCAGGAAGCACAGGCCCAGCGGCGCCGAGATCCACACCGTTGCGCGCTGCGCGCGTGCTTCGGCCTGCTCGGCAACCGCAGCTCGCGCATGCGCAGCGATTTCGCCCGCCACGTCCGCCAGCGCGCTGCCGGTCCGGGCGGTGCGCCGGGCCGCCCGTGCGAGTTCTGCGGTGTCCGGGTTCCGCAGCGCCGGTTCCCAGCCGGTCGCGGCATCCGCGCCCAGCGCGAGGTGGTCGGCGACCTCGCGCAGAGTTCGGTGCGCCGCACCGGTGAGTTCGTCGGCAACCGCGCGCACGATCACCGGCACCGGCAGCCCGGCGCGCATCCCGGCGGCCAGCAGGTCCCACCCGGCGGCCAGCGCGAGCGGATCCGTCCGGTCGCGGCGCCGGTCCGCGAGCGCCGACCACCGGCGCAGGGCGAAGGCGGCGGCCAGTCCCATCGAGATCCCGACGACCGGGCCCAGCACCTGCACCGCACCTGCCCCGACGGCCAGCGGCAACGCCCAGACCACAATGGACTTCCTGGGACGCCCGCGAGCCGGCGAGCGCGGGCCGAGCGACCGGAGCCTCGCCCGTGCCGAGCTCGGCGGCACGAGCAGCAGAGCCGCGGCCGCGAGCAGCAGTTCGATCACGGCTGCACCACCGCCCTGGTCAGGCGCAACGTCCAGCCGACCCCGGCGCACAGCAGGGCCACTCCGACCAGCAGGAGCAGTTGCCCGAGCAGCCCGCCGGTCAGGACGGTGATCGGCTCCGCCCCGACGGCCTCACCGAACAGCAACCCGAAGATCGGCAGCCCGGTGAGCACGGCGGCGGTCGATCGCGGGCCGGCCATCTTCGCCTCGACGTCCCGCCGGAACGCGGTCCGCCGCTCGACGTCGCGGCGCACCGCATCGAGCAGGTCGGCCAGCGCTACGCCATGCCGCTCCGCCAGCGCCCAGGCCCTGGCCATCCGGTCCTGCGGCCCGCGCAGCTCGGCGATCCCGTCGTGCCCTTCGAGTGCCGCCGCGACATCGCCGCCGAGCCGGACCGTGGTGGCCATGTCCTGGAACACCCCGGCCACCGCCGGACCGGCCTCGGCCGCCGCTCCCTCCGCAGCGGCGGCCGGGTGGGCTCCAGCGCGCAGCTGCGCCACCAGCAGCCGCAGCCCCGCGGTCAGCTCGTCGGCCCGGTCCAGCCGATGTCGCCAGTCCCGCTGCGTTCGCCCGTACTTCGCACCGAGCAGCGACAACGCAACAGCCGCGCAAGCACCGGCCGGGCCGGCGAAGCCCCAGCCCGCGACGGCGCCGGCTGGAATCACGAGCAGCCGGGCGCCACCTCGGAACGAGGGCCTGGCAACGCGCACCGGCTCCGCGAGGAGCCGGTCGCGCGCCCTGATCTCCGGCCAGCAGAGAACGGCTACGGCCAGCACGACCAGCGCGTGGATCAGCACGGCAACGCACCTCCTCTCGCGGCCAGCAGCGCCGCCAACGCGTCCTTGCCCGGCCCCCACCCGCTCTCGGCCTGCCAGGCCGGAAGCACCTCGACAAGCTCGCCGTTGCGTCGCAGCACGCCTATCCCGGCGAGATGCCTTCCGCGCCGAGCGCTCCTGCGAACGTGCAGCACCACCTGCACTGCTGCGGCGAGCTGGCTGTGCAGGGCCGCGCGTGGCAGCCCGCCGAGCGCCGCCAGCGCCTCCATCCGGGCCGGAACCTCTTGCGGCGAGTTGGCGTGCAACGTGCCGCCGCCCCCGTCGTGCCCGGTGTTCAGCGCGGCCAGCAGCTCGCGCACCTCACCGCCGCGGACCTCGCCGACGACGAGCCGATCGGGCCGCATGCGCAGCGCCTGCCGGACCAGGTCGCGGACCTGGATCTCGCCGGCTCCCTCGACGTTCGCCGGGCGGGTGAGCAGCCGGACCACGTGCGGATGACGCGGGTAGAGCTCGGCGGCCTCCTCGACGCACACGATGCGCTCGGATTCCGCGACCTCGCCCAGCATCGCCGCCAGCAACGTCGTCTTGCCGCTGGCCGTGCCGCCGACGACCAGGAAGGCCAGCCTGGTCGCGACGATTTCGCGCAGCACCGCGGCGGTCGGGCCGTCGAAGGCACCGGAACCGCACAGCGCGTCGAGATCGTGCGCGGCCGGGCGCAGCACGCGCAGCGAGATGCAGGTGCCCTCGCCCGCAACCGGCGGAAGCACCGCGTGCAGCCGCACCGGCCCGGATGCGCTCTCCTGCGGCAACCAGGCATCGACCCATGGCTGGGCGTCGTCCAGCCTGCGGCCGCTGGCCACCGCGAGCCGCTGCGCGAGGCGGCGCACCGCGTCTTCGTCGGCGAAGCGCACCGCCGCCCGCTGCAGCCCTTCGCCGCGGTCGACCCACACCTTGTTCGGCGCGGTGACGAGCACGTCGGACACCGCCGGATCGCGCAGCAGCGGCTCCAGCACGCCGGCCCCGCGGAATTCCTGCTGCACCAGGCGAAGTGCGGCCAGCACGTCGGCGTCGGCGACCAGCCCACCCGACTCATCCCGCACCGCGGACGCGACGGCGGCCGAGGTCAGCGTGGCGCCGCTGCCGACCAGTCGGCTGCGCACCCGCTCCAGCAACTCACCGTTGATCGAATCGGCCACAGTGGACGATTCCGCCGATCCGCCGGGGATCGGGTCGACTTCCAGGACACGACTCATGGACATGACTCGACTCACTTCCGTTCCGATGGAGCACCGAAAGAGCTGATTCCCCGCGCCGCCCGCGGCGTGCTTCCCTGCCGTCAACCAGCCACTGTGGACGGTTCCGAGCGGCCGAGCGCGGCCAGGACTTCCCGCGCGACCCGGGCCACCGGGCCCCGCCGCACCGGGCCGGCCGCGGCGAGACCGCCGCGATCCAGGACCGCCGGCAGGCGCGGCTGCGGCCGCATGACCGCCAGGACCTCCGCGCCCACGGCTCGCGCCACGTCCGCCGCGCGCAGCCCACCGGGCGCGGGCCCCCGGACCACCAGCCGGACCGGACCGGCCGCGTGTTCCCGGATGCTCGCCACCGCGCGTGCCGCCGCCGCGCAGGCGCGCACCTCGGCAGGCACGACGACGACCGCCAGGTCCGCATCGCGCAGCCCGGCCGCGGCCGCCGCCGGAAGGGTGCGCGGCAGGTCGCAGACCACGGTGTCGCCGGCCCTGCGACCCGCACCGAGCACGGCTCGCACCGCCTCCGGCGTCAGCCCGGTCGGCGGCCCGTCGCGGTCGCAGGACAGCACCGTGATCGCGCCGCTGCCGATCCGGCGCTTCGGCAGCGCCTCGTGCAGCGCGCTCGCGGCGAGTCGGCCGGCGTTGACGGCCAGCCCCGACCAGCGCAGACCGTCGGCCGCCTCCGCACCGACGGCGAGATCGACCCCGCCACCGAGCGGATCGCAGTCGACCAGCAGCGACCGTTCTCCGCTGTGCGCGGCGAACACCGCCGTCGCGGTGGCCAGCACGGACGCTCCCGCCCCACCGCAACCGCCCAGCACCGCGAGCACCCGGCCGCCCTGCGCCGGAGCGTCGCCGGCATCGGCCAGCAGCTCGATGAGACCCGCCTCGTCGGCAGGCAGTTCGAGCACGCGCTCGGCGCCGATCTCGAACGCGGCACGCCAAAGATCGGGCGTCGGATCCTTCGACAGCACAACGACTCCGCGTCTTCGCGGCAGTCCATCGGCCGCGCCGAGCGCAGCGGCGTCGAGCAGCACCAGCGGCGCGGTCCGCCAGCTCGGCGGCGCCGGGCCCGGCACGTGTTCCACTTCGCCGCCGGCCGCCGCGGCCAGCCGCGAGACCTCTTCGGCCAGCGCGGAATCCCGCGCGACGAGCAGCGGGCGTGCAGCAGTCATGGCGATGCCTCCGGCAATCGAATGGTGGGGATGGATGCGCGCCGAATTGGCGCCCGATAACCAAGGTGGCCGGATCACCGGCATCTGCCAACCGACTTTTCCAAATCTGTGGACAAACCGACGACCTGTGGATAACTCGCATACCCCGAAAGCGCGACATCGCCCGCGAAAAACGGAAAGAGTTCGCATTGGCTTCCGGCGGAATGGACCGCGGCGGAGCCCCCGGAAAGGGGACGGCCCCCGCCAGGGGGGAGGGGCGGGGGCCGTCTGCAGTTCAGCTCCGGGGGGTCGAGCTGAACCTGCCCGGTAGCACCGGACTCCCCTCACTCTAGCTCGTAGATCCCCCGCAATGCCTCCCGTCCATTTGAGCGAACGTTCTCGCTCCCAGTGCGCACCGAACCGGTCGGTAGCCGACATTCGAGTCAAGAAGAAACTCCCACTAGACGAAAGCAACGCCCAACACCACACACAGCGTGAGTTCTCGACGCGTGGCGGCCCGCCCCCGCCCCAGGCGCGCGAGATCGGGCCACCCGAGCCCCCCGAACTAGCAAATCCCGGGCCGCCGACGGCGCGACAACGGGCTCGGCGACTAACGGATCAATTGCCGAAAACGATGCGCAAGGCCACCACCGGGATTGGAAAACCCTTCGGTAATGCGCGCCCGCAGCCCGCCGAAGCGGGCTCGTATGCTGTGCGGCGTGACAGAGCCCGCGAACCCATCGACCCACACCGGACGCCGGGTGGCCGCGTTCTTCGACCTGGACAAGACCGTCATCGCCAAGTCGAGCACCCTCGCCTTCAGCCGCCCCTTCTTCCAGGAAGGGCTGATCAACCGACGGGCCGTGCTGAAAAGCGCCTACGCCCAGTTCGTGTTCATGCTGGCGGGCGCCGACGCCGACCAGATGGACCGGATGCGCGCGCACATCACGTCGCTGTGCACCGGCTGGGACGTCGAGCAGGTCAACGCGATCGTCGAGGAAACGCTGCACGACATCGTCGATCCGCTGGTCTACAAGGAAGCCACGCAGCTCATCGCGGAGCACCAGGAGCAAGGCCACGACATCGTCGTGCTGTCGGCCTCGGGCGAAGAAGTGGTCGCCCCCATCGCGAAGCTGCTCGGCGCGACGCACTGGTCCGGCACCCGGATGGTCGTGGTCGACGGCCGCTACACCGGCGAGATCGAGTTCTACTGCTCCGCGGAGAACAAGGCGGCCGCTGCCCGCGAGCTCTCCGACGAGTACGGCTACGACCTCGCCGAGTGCCACGCGTACTCGGACTCGATCACGGATCTGCCGCTGCTGGAGGCCGTCGGGCACCCGACCGTCGTCAATCCCGACCGCGGACTGCGCAAGGAGGCCGTCCAGCGCGGCTGGCCGACGCTGTCCTTCGAGCACCCGGTGTCGCTGCGCGCCCGGATCCCCACCCCGTCCCGCGCGGCGGTGACCGCGGCCGGCGTCGGCATGGGCGCGGTGGCCGCGGCCGGTGCGGCGTGGTGGGGCCTGCGGGCCTGGCGACGCCGGCGCTGACCGCCGCATCGGGCGCGCGGTACCGCGCCGACGGCGAAGATCGCCACCCGAAAAAACCCATACCTACGGCCTGCATCCGAACCCTTGCAGTGACGCGCGTCACCGACTACAAAGGAGGTGCGGACCCTGGTTGGCCAGGGATGTTACGGAGGAGAAGTAACATCCACCCCGATCAGACTCCGCGCGCGAGGCCCGGAGCACCCACGCGTTGCCGCACACAAGGCTGGTCGTTCCACGGGGTTGCGTACCGGGACGCCGGACGCCTAGCCCGGAAGTTACGACAAGAGTGCACGCTTGGTAACCCGAGTACTCGCGCAGAGGGGCGGGGGGGGGGGGGGGGGGGGGGGGGGGGGGGGGGGGGGGGGGGTTGTGTTTTTTTGCCTTTCTTTGTGTTCTTTTCTGCCCGCAATGGAGCGCGT
>NZ_JBWKKH010000045.1:0-13386 GCF_056431645.1 Saccharopolyspora sp. NPDC045839 | reverse complement strand
AGAGACCTGCTGCTCGGCAGCAGAGACTTGTCCATCCGCGTTTCACAGGTGTGGGGGCAGAGGGGTGTCGGGGCGACCGCACCCCCCCCCCCCCCCCCCCCCCCCGCCCCCCCCCCCCCCCCCCCCCCCCCCCCCCCCCCCGCCGCCGTATCTCTGTCTCGTTCCTCCTTCGCGGCACCGTCCGCGACCACACCGGTGCGCAGCGTTGACCGGGGCCGAACGTGTGAGTAACTTCCGAAATCGACCGATTTCGTGGTGAACACTTTCCGCCCGGCGTTACCCCGCCCGCAGGGAGGCCAACGTGAAGACCCGAGCGCGCCGCGCCGCCATCGCGCTGAGCGCCATCGCCATCGGTGCCGCCGCGCTTACCACCACCGGCGGCACCGCAGCCCCGAAGCAGCCGCAGTCACCCGCCGAGCTGCTCAAGCAGATGACGCTGGAGGAGAAGGTCGGCCAGCTGTTCGTCACCTACGCCTACGGACGCACGGCGGACACCGCGCACCCGCAGAACCAGGCGGAGTTCGGAGTCGACACCCCGGCGCAGGTGGTGCAGAAGTACCACCTCGGCGGCATCATCCACTTCGCCTGGACCGACAGCCTCTACGACCCGAAGCAGATCGCCGAGCTGTCCAACAGCCTGCAGGACGCCGCGCTCAACTCCGGCGCGAAGGTGCCGCTGCTGATCTCCACGGACCAGGAGCAGGGCCAGGTCACCCGGATCTTGGAGCCCGCCACCCAGTTCCCCGGCAACATGGCGCTCGGCTCCGGCCGCAGCACCGACGACGCGGTCCGCGCGGCCGCGATCACCGGGCAGGAACTGCGGGCGATGGGGCTGAACCAGAACTTCGCACCGAGCGGCGACGTCAACGTCAACCCGGCGAACCCGGTGATCGGGGTGCGGTCGTTCTCCTCCGACCCGGCGCTGGCCGCGCAGCTCACCGCCGCGCAGATCCGCGGCTACGAGGACTCGGCGAAGCCGGGCGAGACGGTGTCGGCCGCGGTCAAGCACTTCCCCGGGCACGGCGACACCAGCCAGGACAGCCACACCTCGCTGCCGGTGATCGAGCACGACCGGCAGCAGTGGGAGCAGCTGGACGCGCCGCCGTTCAAGGAGGCGATCGCCGCCGGGACCGACATGGTCATGAGCGGTCACCTCATGGTCCCCAAGCTCGACGACTCCGGTGAGCCGTCGACGCTGTCCCCGAACGTGCTCACCGGGATGCTGCGCGACGAGCTCGGCTTCAAGGGCGTGATCGTCACCGACTCGCTGAAGATGGACGGGGTGCGGGAGAAGCACCCGGACGCCGAGATCCCGGTGCTCGCGCTCAAGGCCGGTGCCGACATCATGCTGATGCCGTTCAACGTGCAGGTCGCCATCGACGGCGTGGTCAACGCGGTGCGCAGCGGCGAGCTCACCGAGCAGCGCATCGACCAGAGCGTGGAGCGCATCCTGGCGCTGAAGGCCGCGCGCGGCGTGCTGGACAACCCGTTCGTCGACGTGTCCAAAGTGGACCAGATCGTCGGGACGCCGGAGCACCTCGCCGAGGCGCAGGCCATCACCGACCGCACCACGACCGTCCTGCGCAACGACGGGATGCTGCCGCTGCGGAAGCCGGGATCGATGTTCGTGACCGGCGCCGGCGACAAGGCGACCGCCGCGCTGGCCGAACGGATCAAGGCGCGCGGACCGCAGGCATCGGCCCTGGCGACGGGCTTGAAGCCGACGCCGGAGCAGATCGGTCAGGCCGTCGAGGAGGCCAAGCGCAACGACGTCACCGTGGTGCTGACCAACGCCGCGTGGAGCGAGGCCAACAAGACGCAGCTCGACCTGGTCCGCGCCCTGCAGCAGACTGGGAAGCCGGTCGCCGCCGTCGCCGTGCGCGACCCGTACGACGCGGCGCACGTCGACCTGCCCGGCTGGATCGCCACCTACTCGGACAAGGCGGTGGCGATGGAATCGCTGACGAAGGTGCTCTTCGGCGAGATCTCCCCGGTCGGCAAGCTGCCGGTCCCGGTGCCCGACCCCGGTCAGCCGGGTGTCGACGAGTACCCGTTCGGCCACGGCCTGAGCTGGTAGCCCGGGTGAACGCGGAAAGGGCAGGCATGGGTGTGAATCGACGGGGCTTCCTGACCGCCGCGGCGCTGACGGTGCCCGCGGCGGGCCTCGCGACGAGTTCCGCGTGCGCCGCCCCGCGGTCCACCGACCTCGGCCCGGGCGTCAAGACCGGGGCGGACGTCCTCGCCGCGCGGAACTGGCAGGACATCACCGGCCGCCGGGTCGGGGTGGTGACCAACCCGACCGGCGTGCTCGCGTCGCTGGAGCACGTCGTGGACGCCATGCACGCCAGCGGGGCGGTGGACGTGGTCGCGGTCTTCGGGCCGGAGCACGGGTTCCGCGGCACGTCGCAGGCCGGTGGTTCGGAGGGCGACTACCGCGACCCGCGCACCGGGCTGCCCGTGTACGACGCGTACGGGGCCGACGCGGCGAAGCTGGCCGGGATGTTCCGCAAGGCGGGCGTCGAGCAGGTCGTGTTCGACATCGCCGATGTGGGCGCCCGCTTCTACACCTACATCTGGACGATGTTCACCGCGATGCAGGCGGCCCAGCAGGTCGGAGCGGCGTTCCTGGTGCTGGACCGGCCGAACCCGATCGGCTCCCGGGTCGCCGGCCCGCGGCTGGACCCGCGGTTCGCCTCCGGCGTCGGGCTGCTGCCGATCGTGCAGCAGCACGGCATGACCGTCGGCGAGCTGGCGCGGCTGTTCGACCGCGAGTACCTGCCGAGCCCGCTGGAACGCCTCGACGTGATCCGCGTGGAGGGCTGGCGCGGGCGCGGCGCGGACGCCGGGCTGCCGTGGGTCCCGCCCAGCCCGAACATGCCGACCCCGGACACCGCGGCGGTCTACCCGGGGACCGGGCTGTTCGAGGGCACCGTGCTGTCCGAGGGCCGCGGCACCACCAGGCCGTTCGAGATCATCGGCGCGCCCGGCATCGACTGGCGCTGGGCGGAGGAGCTCAACGCCGCCGGGCTGCCGGGGCTCCGGTTCCGCGAAACCTACTTCGTGCCGACTTTCTCCAAGCACGCCAACGCAACCTGCGGCGGCGTGCAGGTCTACCGCTCGGGCGAGGTCGACGCGATCGGCGCCACCGTCGCGATGATCACCACCGCGCGCCGGTTGTACCCGCAGGTCTTCGGCTGGCGACCCGACAACATGATCGACAAGCTGTCCGGCTCGGACCGCCTGCGCACGATGGTCGACGCGGGCGCCGACGTGCCCGAGATCGTCGGCCCCTGGCAGGGCGACGTGGTGGACTTCCAACGACAACGCGAGCCGTACCTGCTGTACCGCTGAGGGGGACGCGATGGGCAAGACCATTCTGGTGGCGGTCGCGCTGCTTTCGGTCACTGCGCTGGCAGGGTCCGCCACGGCGTCGCCCGGCCACGTGTACGGGCACTTCGACCGGCCGCAGGACGGCTTCGCGCCGGCCGGCACCTTGTTGTCCGACGGGAGCCCGGAAGACGTCGGGCTCGATCCACACCCGATCGACGCGGCACTGCAGCAGATCGCGGCCTGGACGGACAAGACGCCCGGCCGCGAGCACCCGATGTACGCGGGTGCGGTGAGCCTGCTGGCGCACGAGGGCGTCGTGGTGCGCCGTTCGGTGGCCGGGCACGAGCTGCGCTACGCGGACGGCAACGGCACCGAACTGCCTCCCGAGCAGCGGGAACCGATGCACCGCGACACGATCTTCGACGTCGCGTCGATCAGCAAGCTGTTCACTTCGATCGCGGTGCTGCAGCTGGTCGACGACGGGAGCGTGCAGCTCGACGCGCCGGTGGCCACCTACCTGCCGGAGTTCGGCGTCAACGGCAAGGAATCGATCACCGTCGAGCAGCTGCTCACCCACACCTCCGGCCTGCAGGCCGAGGCCCAGCTGTGGAAACTGCCGCCGGAGCAGCGAATCCCGTCGATCATGCAGCTCACCCCGGACCACCCGCCGGGCACCAACTACACCTACTCCGACCCGAACATGATCACGCTCGGGCTGCTGGTGGCACGCGTCTCCGGCGCCCCGCTGGACCAGGTCGTGGCGGAGCGGATCACCGGGCCGTTGGGCATGACCGACACCGGCTACAACCCGCCCGCCTCCGAGCTGCACCGCATCGCGGCGACGGAGTACGAGGCCGAGCCGCCGCGCGGCATGGTCCGCGGCCAGGCGCACGACGAGAACGCCTGGGCGCTCGGCGGCGTCGCCGGGCAGGCCGGGGTCTTCTCGACCGCCGACGACCTCGCGGTGCTGGGGCAGGCGGTGCTCAACGGCGGGACCTACGGCGGCAACCGCATCCTGTCGGAGGAAGGCGTCGAGATGATGCTGACCGACTTCAACGGCGCTTTTCCGGGCAACTCGCACGGTCTGGGCTTCGAGCTGGACCAGCGCTGGTACATGGCCGGGCTCAGCGGCCCGCGGACGGCGGGGCACACCGGCTTCACCGGCACGTCGCTGGTGATCGATCCGACGTCCCGTTCCGTGGCGGTGCTGCTGACCAACCGGGTGCACCCGTCGCGGCAGTGGGGGTCGAACAACGCCGCCCGGCAGGCCTTGGCGCAGGGCATGGCCCGCGCCCTCGGCGTGGCACCGGCGCGGGGCTCGGAATCGTGGTTCTCCGGGCAGGGCGGGACGTTGACGACGGACGTGCTGGGGCCGGTCAGCGGCCCGACGCAGGTGTCGTTCTTCGCGTTCGTGGACACCCAGCGCGACGGCGACGGCACGGACCCGCTGCTCGTGGAGTCCAGTGTGGACGATGCCGGGTGGCGGCCGGTGCCGCTGCAGGCGTCCGGTCCCGGCGCGCCCGACGAGCCGCAGGATTCGTTGGCCGGGGCCGGGCATCGGAGCTGGTGGAAGGTGCGCGGCATGGTCGACGCGAACGCCGGCCAGCAGCTGCGCCTGCGGTGGCGCTACGCGCCGGACGCGCAGTACACCGGGCGCGGCGTGAACGTGGACGGAATCCACGTGGCCGACCGCGACGCGACGCTGCTGGACGGCGAGCTCGAGGCCGCGCGCCTCCACCCCGAAGGCTGGCTCTCCACCGGCCGCTGACGCAGGGGTCCGCAATTTCCATTGAAATTGCGGAAGTTATCCACAACCTCCGGCGTGTCGTGTGCCCGACTCGCCGGAGGTCCGCAATTTCAATGGAAATCGAAGGTCCGATTTCCATTGAAATTGCGGCGGAACCCGGTCATGGGAGTGGGATCCAGGTGGTGCCGGTGGGTTCGGCGGCGACCCGGCCGAACTGGACGTCCGCGAAGTGGATCCCGAAGCCGATCGTGTTCGGCTCCCGGAGCTCGCGCAGCAGCTCCTGGCGCGACCTGACCGCCGCGTCGTGGTCGACGTCCGCCCGCACCGGCCAGGTCGGGTTCTCGATCTGCACCGCGCTGTGCAGCGCATCGCCCAGGACGATCAGCCGCCGGCCGCCCGAGGAGATCGTGTACGAGGCGTGGCCCGGCGTGTGGCCGAAGGCGGTCCGCACCCGCACGCCCGGAAAGACCTCCTGTCCATCGTGGACGGTCTCCACCTGCTCGCCCAGCCGGTCCAGCATCTCCTCCGTGACGTCCGCGGCGTGCTGGTCGCGGCGCTCCCACTCGCGCTCGGACAGCAGCACCCGCGCCTTCGGGAACGCCCCGTGGTGCGCCCAGCCGATGTGGTCGGTGTGCAGGTGGGTGATCGCGACGGCTTCGATCTCGTCGGGTTCGCGGCCCAGCGCGGCCAGGTTGCCAAGCAGGTCGCGGCCGTGGATCGCGCCGATGGCCGGGTTCGCCGGATCGTCCGGCGAGCCCGCCGGCCCGTAGCCCGCGTCGATCAGCATCGCCCGCGAACCGCGCTCGACGAGCAGACCGCCGATGCTGGCGACCAGCTGCCCGGCCTCGTCGAGGTGGCGCGCGTGTTCGCGCCAATCGGCTTCGGTCGTCCCCGGGAACCAGCCGCGCGGCTTGAGGCCCACGACGCCGTCCGGGACGTAGCTGACGCGCAGGTCGCCGAGTTCGATCGAACGGATTCCGGCCACGGCGTTCCAGCGTTGTGCATCGTTCATGACCGAGAACTTACAATTTGAACTATTAAAGTTGCAACAGTTCTAGCTTGCTAGACTCGCCGCATGGACCAGCCGATGGCCGCACGCGAGCTCTGCAGCCTGATCAGCGAGCTCGCGCACAACATCGACGAACACGTGCGCGGCTGCGTCGCCGACACCGACCTCACCGCGCCCCAGGCGATCGCGCTGCGCGAGCTGAGCGAGCCGCTGACCATGCGCGAGCTCGCCGACCGGATGCACTGCGCGACGTCGAACGTGACCTTCGTGGTCGACCGGCTGGAGAAGCAGGGCCTGGTCACCCGGCAACCGCACCCGCGCGACCGCCGCGCCAAGCAGCTCACCCTGACCGCCGAAGGCGAGCGGCAGCGGGCGAACATCATCGACCGCTTCTCGGTGAACACCCCGCTGGCCGGGCTCACCCCGGCGGACCAGCAAGCCCTGCACGACCTCCTCCGGCGGGCCCTCGCCGACCGCTAGCGGCGGGCCGCCGTTCGAGTCGCGGGGCGGGTCGCGGGCGGGCAGGGTCGTACCGCAGCCGCAAATCGTTCGGAGGGAGTCGAAGTGTCGGCGATTCCGCAGGACCGCGAGGAAATCCTGAACAAGCGCGCCTTCGCCCACGTGGCCACCATCGGGCCGCACGGCGAACCGCAGTCCAGTCCGGTGTGGATCGACTGGGACGGCCGGTACCTGAAGTTCAGCCAGACCAAAACGCGGCAGAAGTACCGGAACCTCAAGCGGGAGCCGCGCATCGCCATCTCCGTGCACGACCCGGACCAGCCCTACCGGTACGTGGAGGTGCGCGGCAAGGTCGCCAAGATCGAGGACGACCCGGACCGCGCGTTCATCAACAAGATGGCGAAGAAGTACCTCGACGAGGACGAGTACCCGTGGCCCCGGCCCGGCGAGGAGCGCGTGGTGGTCTACGTCGAACCGGAGCACTCGACGAAGCAGTGACGACGGAGGGGCGCGATTTCGCGCGGAATCGCGCCCGCCCCGGTCACGTCGGCGGCAGGACGTGGGCGCCGGTCCGGTCCGTGGCCAGGCAGAGGGAGCAGATGATCGTGTCCGGGACAGCGGAGGCCAGCACGTCCGGGCGCTCGAAGGCCTGGTCGCAGACGTCGCAGGGGTAGGCGGTGTCCACCGGGTCGCCGTCGGCGCCGAAGCGCGGTTCCGGGATGCCGTCGTCGGTGCGCCGCAGGTAGTAGCGGCCCCGCGTGACCGCCGCCAGCAGCGGCGTCAGCACCGCCGCGATGGCCACCGCCGCGATCGGCGAGTACGGCTGGATCGCCGCGCCCAACGCGCCGAAGTACATCGCGATCGAGAAGCCCGCCGAGGCCAGGAACGCCACCACCCCGACCGGGTTCACCGCGTGCAGCATGCCGCGATCATGACGCCGGGTGTGAATCGCATCGTCGCAGCGTCGGACCGGGAATTACCCCTTTCGGAGTAGTTGGGTTCCGAGGCAACCTGGGTATGAGATTGCCGCGTCTTCCCCGTGGAAACCCGGAAGAGGCCCATTGACCTGCACAAGCGATGGTTAGTAAGTTTCCCACATGGTCACTGACGACACGTTCCGCGAATCGGGCGAGTCCAGCCCGCTCGTCAAGATTCGCTCCCTGCTGCCCGGCCTGGCCCGGGCGGAGCAGCGCGTGGCCAACATCGTGCTCGCCGATCCCGCGTCGATAGCCCGGCGCAGCATCACCGAGGTCGCCGAGGCCGCGGGCACCAGCGAAACCACCGTCACGCGGTTCTGCAAGGCGATCGGCGTCGGCGGCTACCCGGACCTGCGGATCGCGCTGGCCGCCGACACGGCGCGCACGTCCGTCCGCGACCGCGAGCTGGGCAGCGACATCGCCCCGGACGACGACCTCGGGCAGATCATCGAGAAGGTCGGTTACACCGACGCGAAGGCGGTCGAGGAGACCGCCGGGCAGCTGGACGCCGCGATCCTGCAACGGCTCGTCGACGACGTCGCCACCGCCCGCCGCATCGACGTCTACGGCGTCGGCGCCAGCGCGTTCGTCGCGCTCGACCTGCAGCAGAAGCTGCACCGCATCGGCCTGACGTGCTTCGCGTGGGCCGACACGCACAACGCGCTGACCTCGGCCGCGGTGCTGCGGGAAGGCGACGTCGCGATCGGCATCTCGCACACCGGCGCCACCAGCGAGACGGTCGAGGCGCTGCGCGAAGCGCGGCGGCGCGGCGCCACCACCGCGGCGCTGACGAACTTCGCCCGCTCGCCCATCACCGAGGTCGCCGACCGCGTGCTGACCACCGCGGTGCGCGAGACCACCTACCGCTCCGGCGCCATGGCCAGCCGCATCGGCCAGCTGACCGTGATCGACTGCCTGTTCATCGGCGTCGCGCAGCGACACCTGGACCAGGCGAAGGCCGCGCTGGAGGCCACTTACGAGGCAGTGGGCGGCCACCGCCTCGACAGCCGCCCGGACCGCCGGCGGCAGAAGGAGACGTGATGCGCGACCCCGACCCGCACCCCGAGCGGGTGCTCCCGCAACTGCCGCAGGAGGCGTGATGAGCCCGGACCGCGCGGTCCGCGTGGACGCTCCCACCGAGCGCAGCAACCCCAGGACCAGGGATATCGACCTGCTGCCGACCCTGGACATCCTGCACGTGCTCAACGGCGAGGACCGGACGGTGCCGGTCGCGGTCGGCCAGGTGCTGCCCGAACTCGCCCGCGCGGTCGACATGGCCGTCGCGGCGCTGCGCGCGGGCGGCCGCGTGCACTACGTCGGCGCGGGCACCTCCGGGCGGCTCGCGGTGCTGGACGCCGCCGAGCTGATCCCGACCTTCAACGTGCCGCCGACCTGGTTCGTCGCGCACCAGGCGGGCGGCCCCGAGGCGTTCCGGCGCGCCGTGGAGAACGCCGAGGACGACGTCGATTCCGGCGCCGCCGCCATCCGGGAGGACACCAGCGGGATCGACTTCGTCCTCGGGCTGGCCGCGTCCGGGCGCACCCCGTACGTGCTGGGCGCGTTGGACGCCGCGCGGCAGATCGGGGCGGGAACGGCGCTGGTGACGTCGAACCCGGACGTCGGGCCGGTGCCGGCCGACGTGGTGATCGCGGTGGACACCGGGCCGGAACCGATCAGCGGGTCGACCCGGATGAAGGCGGGCACCGCGCAGAAGCTGGTGCTGACCTCGTTCTCCACCGCGGTGATGATCCGGATGGGCCGCACCTACTCGAACCTGATGGTCAGCATGCTCGCCACGAACGCGAAGCTGCGCGGCCGCACCATCGGGATCCTGCAGGAGGCGACGGGCGCCTCGGAAGAGGTGTGCTCGACGGCGCTCACGGCGGCGGACGGAGACCTCAAGACGGCGTTGGTGCACCTGCTCACCGGCGTCGACATCGAGCGCGCAGCGGCGGCGCTGGCAGTCTCCGACGGCCACGTCCGCGACGCCCTCCGCGCCGTGGAGGACTGACCGGGACACGTTCCCGCAGGTCCGGGGTCAGGCCGCTGCCAGGGGCAGGTCGTAGCTGCGGCGGACGCTGGAGCCGAGGACCGCGATGTTCGCGCCGTAGACGTGGATCGAGATCGCCTTCGACGTTCCCGCGTTGCGCACCAGGTGGATGTCGCCCGGCGGCGCGAAACCGCACACCTCGCCCGGCTCGTTGGTGCTCCGGCCCGCCGGAACCAGGTGGTCGTCGCGGATCTCGTAGCGCTGCTCGTGCTCCACACCCTCGTAGACGCCGGTGACGCACCACGAGACGTGGTCGTGCACGGGAGTCTGCTGCCCGGGCAGCCAGACCAGGGCGACGATCGAGAAGCCGCCGTCGGGTTCCACGTGCAGCACGTGCTGCCGGTAGCCGTCGGGATCGCCGATCCGCTGCTCCGGCCGCAGCAGATCGGGCCCGGCCAGGAACGGCCGGAGCGCTTCTCCCACCAGTTCGGCGGTTTCCGCCGCCGGCGCGCCCCGCCGCACCTGCTCGCGGATCGCCCCGGCCAGTTCAGTCAGCTGCGAAGTCATGCGAATCACCTTGCCCCGCCCCGAATCCGCGCGTCGACCACCGAAAACCTGGTGGGGCTCAAAGCAATGCTTATAGATCGCGCATCGCGGCGCCGACTTGGCGGAAAGTCTCCAGCATCAACGCGGTCGCCGGAATCCGGTGGTGATCGCGCAGCGCGTAGGCCGACACCTGGCGGCCCGCCAGTTTCCGCACCGGTCGGCCGATCACCTGCGGATGCCGCAGGAACGACAGCACCAGGCCGGGCATCAGCGCGATCCCGGTGCCGGCCGCGACGAGGCCCTGCACGGCGAGGTTGTCGTCCGTGGTGAACGCGATGTCCGGTTCGAAGCCGACCGCGCCGCACTCCTGCACGAAGTGGTCGCGGCAGCGGGCGCAGCCGGCGATCCAGCGTTCCTCCGCCAGGTCCGCCAGCTCCACCGAGCGCCGCCGGGCCAGCCGGTGGCCCTTCGGCAGCACCGCGACGACCGGATCGTCCAACACCGCCACACCCAGGACGTCGCCGTCCAGCCGTTCCGCCACGCCGGGATACGTGAACGCCAGGGCGACGTCGCACTCGCCGCGGCGCAGGGTTTCCAGCGAATCGGGCGGCTCCGCCTCGATGAGCTGGATGCGCAGGCCGGGGTGGTCGCGTGTGACGCGCGCGGTCGCGGCGGGCACGATCGTGGCGCTGGCGCTGGGGAAGGCGCAGATGCGGATGTGGCCCGCGCGCAGCTGCCGGATCGCCGAGATCTGGTTCTGCGCCGCGACGAGATCGCCCAGCACGGCGGCGGCGTGCCGGGCCAGCACCTCACCGGCTTCGGTCAACCGCATGGTGCGGCCGACGCGGGTGAACAGCGGCGTGCCGACGGCGCGCTCCAGCGCCCGCATCTGCTGGCTGACCGCGGGCTGGCTGTAGCCGAGCCGCCGCGCCGCACCGGAGTACGAGCCGGTCCGCACGACCTCGTGGAACGTCGGCAGGTACCGCGGATCGACCATATTGAGAATGTCTCACGTTCGGCGGGCGTCGATCAGGGCCGAACAGCCGTCGTGAGCGGCCGCGACCGCTCACGACGGCGGATCAGTCCGGGAGGCCGGCTGCGACGTTGCGGTAGGCGTCGGCGACCAGGCTCCAGAAACCTTCGGAGTCGAGGGTCGTGGCGACGTCGGCGTTGTGGACGCCGGCCGGCGCCCGGAAGTCCGTGACCGTCATGCCCGAGGTGAACCGGCCCTGGGTCTCGACGTCGACGCGGGCCGGCACCGTCTCGAACAGCCCCGGGTCGATCACGTAGGCGACCGCGCACGCGTCGTGGATCGCCGGGCCCTCGTCCTGGTAGCTGATGTGGCTGCCGTAGAAGTCCAGGCACGGCGTGATCAGCTCGGACTCCAACCGGCCGAGGCCGGTGAACCGCGAGCGCACCGCGGCGTTCGCCCGCGCCTGGTAGGTCAGGTCCAGCCCGATCATCACCGTCCGCCAGGGCGCGTTGAACGCGACGGCGGCGCCCTCGGGATCGGCGAGGATGTTGAACTCGGCGGCCGGGTTGGTGTTGCCGCGGGTGTAGGAGCCACCCATGATCACGAACTGCCCGGCCCACTCGGCGATCCGTGGCTCCTTGCGCAGCGCGAGCGCGATGTTGGTGAGCGGCCCGACCGCCACCAGGCTGATCTCGCCGGGCGCGGCGGCCAGGGTGTCGATGATGAAGTCGACCGCGTGCCGGCCGCTCAGCTCCGACTTCGGCTCCGGCAGCACGACGCCGCCGAGACCGGTGTTCCCGTGCACGTCCCCGGCGGTCCGCGGCTCGCGCACCAGCGGCCACCCGGCGCCGCGCGAGACCGGGGCGTCCATGCCGTAGTAGTCGTGCAGCCGCAGGGCGTTGTCGGTGGTGTGCTCCAGTTCGACGTTGCCGCCGACGGTCGTCACGCCGACCACGTCCAGCTCCGGGCTGCCGTGCGCCAGCGCCAACGCCAGCGCGTCGTCGATGCCCGGATCGCAGTCGATCAAAATCTTCTTCACGCCGTATCCCTCACCTCTAGAGGCTGTATTGGATGTCGTGGGGTGTTGTCCTTGAAGCGGCGCAGCCGCTCAGCCCACCCTCGCAATGCGCACCGCCGCGGGTTCTTCTCGCGAGGACGGCCCCGAAGTGGCGAATTGGCATGATGCCGGGGATCCCACAGCGAGAAGACGGGCTCTCCAGCCCTCGCGGGAAGTTCAGCCCTCTTGGACGGCGTCGGCGATCGACTTCGCCTCGCGCGCCCCGGCCTCCAGCGCCTTGCAGCAGTACACAATCCAGGCCGCGACCGCGTCGATCTCGCCGGTGGCGAAGCCGAGGGCCAGCTCGGCGTACTCCTCCTGCCGCCGGAAGTACGCGACCTCGGGAACCACCAGGCCCTTCGGGTCCAACCCGCTGCCGATCACGCTCAGCCTCGCCGCGGCCCGCGCGATCACGCCGTCGGCGGTGCCGAACGGCTGCAGCGCGAGGAGCTCGCCGTGCACGACGGCGGCCAGCACCGGGCCCGGGCCCTGGGCCTCCCGATCGGTGATGATCTCGGCGAGCAGGTCGAGCCGCTCGGCGATCACCGGGTCGGGCTGCGGGCGGCCGAGCAGGTCCGGGTCGTCGACCAGGTCCGCGGCCGCGAGCACGTGCATCCGGGCCAGCGCCTGCCGCGGCGCGCGCTGCCAGGTGGGCAGCAGCGTGCCCATCGCCTCGGCGATCCGCAGCGAGCCGGCCAGCAGCGGGTCGGTGACCTCCCCGGACTCCGGGATCTCGGCCGCGCCACCAGCGATGGCCGCCGATGCGCGGGCCGCCCGGACCGACGCCTCGGCCGCGGTGGCGGGCCAGCCGCGCCGGTTGGCCGGGTGCCGGTGCACCTCGTCGATCGCCGCGCGGGCGGCGGTCACGGCGTCGGCGACGCCGTCCAGCTCCAGCAGCGGTACCAGCGATGGCTTCTCGTTCACGCCCGACGACGCTACCGGCACGCCATCACCCCATCGCCCGGTCACGCTGCGACATGTGACACAGTGGCCGCGCTGCCGCCCTGCGTAATGCGGCGATTTCGGACCGCATTGCCGGATTGGTCTGAACCATTTGGACGAACCCTCTGTTGCAGTGAGCCCGATCGCATTACGGTTCCCATAGCACTGACATCCCCGCACCAGGGAGGTTCTCGGCAATGACCCAGCCCGACGGGCAGAGCAACACGCTCGACAACCTGCTCACCGAAAGCAGGGCATTCCCGCCGTCCCAGGAGTTCGCGGCGCAGGCCAACGCCACGTCGGCACTGTACGAGGAAGCCTCGGCCGATCGGGAGGCGTTCTGGGCGAAGCAAGCC
>NZ_JBWKKH010000044.1:0-70193 GCF_056431645.1 Saccharopolyspora sp. NPDC045839 | reverse complement strand
ATCCATCTACCAGGAGCTTCACTATTTCCCCCGCAACGACACGCCCACCCGGCCCCTCACCTGCACAGACCAGGATGAAAAAGGCTCAATGGAAACCGCAGGAGGCGTTCCCCTGTGGCACGGGGTTCGCTCCCGCATCTCGCGTTTCGCCGTGATCCGCCGATACCTCGCAATGAGAGGTAGCTTTGTCAGGTGGGCGATGTGGACTCCCGGGCCGTCGCCGACGAGCTGACGACCGTGATCTCGACCCTGCGGCGGGTCGTGCGGCGCAGCCTTCGCGCCGAATTGCCGATGCCGGACCTGCGCGGCGCGCAGGTCGAATTGCTCCAAGTCGTCGAGCAGCAGCCGGGCGTCAGCGTGGCCGGCGCGGCGCTCCAGCTGCGCATGGCGGCGAACTCCGCGAGCACCTTGGTCAACCAGCTCACCCGGGTCGGCCTGCTGCGCCGCGAGACAGATCCGGTCGATCGCCGCGCGGTCCGGCTGCACCTGACCGACGCCGCCACGGACCGGGTGGCCGCCTGGCGGCAGGCGCGGACCCGCCTGGTCGGCGACGCCCTCGCCGAGCTGTCCGCGGCGGATCAGAAGGCGGTCGGCGATGCCCTGCGCGGGTTGCGCGCATTGGTCCTCGCGTTGGAAGGAGGTGGCGTCGATGACCGGGGTGGCGGTGCGGTGCCGGGGCCTGCGGCAGTCGTTCGGCGAGCAGGTCGCGGTCGACGGGATTGACCTGGACGTCCGGGCCGGCGAGGTGTTCGGGCTGCTGGGTCCCAACGGCGCGGGCAAGACCACCACGATCCGGGCGATCACCACGCTGCTGCCCACCGCGGCGGGCGTGGTCGAGATCTTCGGGGTCGACGCGGCACGCCACAAGCTGGCGGCGCGTCGGCTGATCGGCTATGTGCCGCAACAGCTTTCGGCCGACGGGGCGCTGACCGGGCGGGAGAACGTCGCGCTGTTCGCCCGCCTCTTCGACGTTCCGCGCGCGCAGCGGCGCTCCGCGGTGCGCGCCGCGTTGGGCGCCGTCGGGCTCGCCACCGTCGCCGAACGCTTGGCCGGCACCTACTCGGGCGGCATGGTGCGCCGCCTCGAACTCGCGCAGGCGCTGGTCAGCGGGCCGAGGCTGCTGGTGCTGGACGAGCCGACGATCGGTCTGGACCCCATCGGCCGGGAGGGCGTGTGGGAGCGGATCGCCCGGATCCGCGCCGAGACCGGGATGACCGTGCTGGTCACGACGCACTACATGGACGAGGCCGACCAGCACTGCGAGCGGATCGCCCTGATGCACCGCGGGCGGATCCGGGCGCGGGGAACCCCCGCCGAGCTCAAGGCGGCCGTGGGACCGGACGCCACGCTGGACGACGTCTTCCGGACGATCACCGACGACACCTTCGAGGAAACGGGAGAAGGGATGCGAGATGTCCGCGCGACTCGACGCACCTCCGGCCGCCTCGGTTGAACCGGTGCGGCGCAGCCCGCCGGGCCTGGTGGCGGCGCGGGTGGCGGCGATGTGCCTGGTGGAGCTGCAGAAGCTGCGGCACGACCGGGCCGAGCTGCTCACCAGGGCCGTGCAGCCCGCGCTGTGGCTGCTGATCTTCGGCCAGGTGTTCACCGGGCTGCGCGCGATCCCCACCGGGAACGTCCCCTACCTCGACTTCCTCGCGCCGGGCATCCTCGCGCAGTCGGCGCTGTTCATCGCGATCTTCTACGGCATCCAGATCATCTGGGAGCGGGATGCGGGAGTGCTGGCGAAGCTGCTGGTCACGCCCACGCCGCGAGTCGCCCTGGTGACCGGCAAGGCATTCGCCGCCGGGGTGCGCGCGCTGGTGCAGGCGCTCGTGGTGCTGGTGCTGGCGGCGCTGCTCGGCGTCGGCCTCACCACGAACCCGGTGAACCTGCTCGCGATGGGCGCCGTGGTGGTCCTCGGTTCGGTCTTCTTCTGCTGCCTGTCCATCACGATCGCCGGGCTGGTGCTGTCCCGGGACCGGCTGATGGGCATCGGGCAGGCGATCACCATGCCGCTGTTCTTCGCCTCCAACGCCCTGTACCCGGTCGACCTGATGCCGGGGTGGCTGAAGGCGGTCAACTACGCGAACCCGCTCAGCTACGAGGTCGACGCCCTGCGCGGACTGCTGATCGGCACGCCCGCGCACCTGGCGCTGGACTTCGGCGTCCTGGTCGTCGCCGCCGGCGTCATGATCGGCATCGCCGCAGCCCTGCTCGGGCGCTTGGCGCGCTGAGCGGACATGGCGTGATCAGCGGCGATCGAACGTCTACTGAGGACGACACGAGCGGCCGCAGGGACAGGCGTTCGCCCCGGCGTCGAGGTGATCTTGCCTGGGGTGTCTTGACACCCGGCCCGCCGGGTGCAAGCGTCAGCGTCGATGTTCATGCGACGGCGCGCAGGAAGCCGGTGTGAATCCGGCACGGTCCCGCCACTGTGAATGGGGAGCTACCGCCACCGATGCCACTGCCGCACCTAGCGGTGGGAAGGCGCGCGGGTAGCGATGATCCACGAGTCAGGAGACTGACGCCGTCGTACCGATTCGTACGGGGTCGCGGAGCCCCGGAGGAGGTACTGAAGGTGCAGCACCGCGCCGCGCGCGTCGTCGCCACCCACCCCTGCCACCACACCCGGCCCGACCGGGCCCGATCCCGCAAGGCGTGCCGAACCAGCAGGTAGGAAGCACGAACTACGTCCCGTTCGTCCGCTGACACCTGCGTGGAGACACCTTGCTTCCCCCTGGCAACTCCGCGTGCCCCGCAACGCATGCGGCGCTGCGTTCGCAGATCGAACGCGTGCGCGCTGCGGACCCGGCACGCCCCGACGAGGCACGCCTGGCAAACGCGACCGCCTCCGTCGCCTTCATGACCGTCCAAAGTGCACACCACGTCGGAAGATCCGCCGGCTATCGCAATTCCGTGCTCAGCGTGCGGGTCGGCAGCGCGGTCGGCTCGTGCGCCGTGGAGCCCGGCGAGCTCGACTCGCCGGCGATGCACGACCTGGTGGGCAGCACCGTCGCCGACCTGCTGGCGCATCCCGAACCCGCCGTCCGGGTCGCCGTGCTCGACGCCTACCTGGCGTCGCTGACCCCGCACGACGAGCACCCGCGATCCCGCACGGTGCACATCCCGCCGGGCACCTCGCTGGCGAAGTCGATGACCCGCGCACGCGCCGTGGCCGGGCTCGTTCCGCCGGCCGGCGGTCGCGTCGCGGTGATCGGCGTCGTGAACTCCCTGCTCGCCGCCCTCCTCGAGCGCGGTCTTCGCCCGGTTCCCTGCGACCTGAAGGGCGGGCGCACTGAGTGGGGCGAGCCGATCGTCCGGGACCACCGGGAAGCGATCGCCGGATCGCAGGCCGTGCTGGCCTCCGGAATGGTGCTCGGCAACGGCACGTTCGACGAGATCGCGGGGCTGTGCCGCGAACGCGGGCTGCCGCTGGTGATGTTCGCGCAGACCGGGAGCGCGGTGCTCCGCGAGATGGTCGGCACCGAAGTGCACGCGCTGTCCGCGGAGCCGTACCCGTTCTTCTGGCTGACCGGCGGCCACACCGAGATCCACCTGCACACCGCCGACCCGGGCGAGCTGCCGTGACCGCCACCTGGACGTCCTGGACCGACGGCGGCCCGAAGTGCCGTTCCGCGCTGGAACTCATCGGCAACACCCCCGTGCTGCGCATCGGAACGCCGCTCGCCCACCCCCACCCCGGTTTCTGGGCGAAGCTCGAAGGATTCGCCCCGGGCGGCATGAAGGCCCGGGCCGCTCTGTCCCTGATCCAGGGCGCCCGGCGGCGCGGCGAGCTGCGGCCCGGCGCCGCGATCGTCGAATCGAGCAGCGGAACGCTCGCGATCGGCCTGGCCTGCGTCGGTTCGGCGCTCGGGCATCCGGTCGTGGTGGTGGCCGACCGGGAGATCGACGGCATGACGAGGACGTTGTTGCGCGCGCACGGCGCACGGGTGGAGATCGTGCAGCAGCCGCATCCCACGGGCGGCTGGCAGCGGGCGCGGCGGGACCGGGTGGCCGAGCTGCTCGCGCAGCTGCCCGGCGCCTACTGGCCCGATCAGTACAACAACCCGGACAACCCGGCCGGATACCTCGCCCTGGGACGGGAGCTCACGCACCAGTTCGAGCACCTGGACGCGGTGGTGTGCAGCGTCGGCACCGGCGGGCACAGCGCCGGGATCGCATCGGTGGTCCGGCGGCGGTGGCCGGACGTCCGGATCGTGGGCGTCGACTCGATCGGCTCGACCGTGTTCGGCCAGCGCGCCGCGCACCGGCTGATGCGCGGGCTGGGCAGCAGCATCCACCCCGGCAACGTCGCCTACGACATCTTCGACGAGGTGCACCTCATCGGCCCCGCCGAGGCCGCGGACGCGTGCCGTCGGCTCGCCGCCGGATCGTTCGTCACCGGCGGGTGGAGCACCGGCGCCGTCGCGCTGGCCGCGTCATGGTGTGCCGCGGAGCTGGGTTCGGACCTCGTGTGCGCGGTGTTCCCGGACGGTCCGCACCGCTACTGGCGGACGATCTACGACGACGGGTACCACCTCGACCACGGCCTGGTGCCCACGGCCACCGAACCGTCCGAAGTGGACTCGGAATCCTCCGGCTGGATGCGGACGCGCCGCGTCGTCGACCCGTGCCGGAACCGCGGCGCGGCCGGTTCCGGATGCCCGGTGTGCGAGGAGGGCGTGCGATGACGCGGGACGGATTCCGGCGGCTGTCGCCCGCCGCGCGACTGCTGGTGGTCAACCAGTTCGGCATCAACGTCGGCTTCTACATGCTGCTGCCGTTCCTCGCCGCCCACATGGCCGGCCTCGGGTACGGCGCGGCGGTGATCGGGCTGGTCCTCGGCATCCGCAACCTCAGCCAGCAGGGCATGTTCCTGCTCGGCGGGACCGCCTCGGACCGGCTCGGGTGCCGGCCGATGATCATCGCCGGGTGCGCGTTGCGGGTGGTCTCCTTCGGGCTCTTCGGCGTGTTCACGTCGTTGCCCGGGCTGGTCGCCGCTGCCGTGCTCACCGGCCTGGCCGGCGCCCTGTTCAACCCCGCCGTGCGCACCTATCTCATGCATGAGGCGGGCGATCGGCGCGCGGAGGCGTTCGCCGTGTTCAACGTCTTCGCGCACGCCGGAACTCTCGTCGGGCCGTTGCTGGGTGCCGCGTTGCTCGCCGTCGACTTCCGGCTGATCGCACTGGTGGCGTGCACCGCCTTCGCGGTGTTGACGCTCGCCCAGATCATCGTGCTGCCGCGGCAGGAACGCAGCCCGCAGCAGCGCAGCGTTCTCGGGAGCTGGCGCGAGGTCTTCGCCAACCGGCGCTTCCTGCTGTTCACCCTGGCGCTGTCGGCGTACTTCGGGCTCTACAACCAGCTCTACCTGATGCTGCCGCTGGAGGCGCAGCGGGTTTCCGGGCTCACCGAGGCCGTGGCCGCCGTGTTCGTCGTGTCGACCGTGGTCGGCATCGCGTTGCAGGTCCGGATCACGCAGTGGTGCCGGGGGCGGTGGAGCGCGGGACGGTCGGTGGCGATCGGGCTGGCGTGCATGGGCGCGTCCTTCCTGCCGGTGCTGCTGAGCAGCCCGCTGCTCGACGCGCCTGCGGCGGGCGAGCCGGACTGGGGTGCGATCGCGCTCGCGTGCGTCCCGGTGATGCTGACGACCGTCGTGTTCACGATCGGCATGGCGATCACCAATCCGTTCGCGATGGAGCTGCTGCCGATCGTCGGCAGCGAGCGGCTGGCGGGCACCTACTACGGCTTCTACTACCTGGTGTCGAGCCTCGTCGCGGCGGCGGTGAGCTGGGTCGTCGGCGCGCTGGTGGACATCTCCGGCGAGGCACCGGTCCGGTGGTTGCCGTGGCTGGCCCTGCTCGGCGTGGGGCTGCTCGGCGGGGCCGGTGCCGCGCTGCTGGAACGACGAGGACTGCTCGACCGCGCCGGCGATCCGGCGCGGAGTTGAGGGAGATTTCAGCATGGTCTTGCGATGGCGGCCTGCCAGGAACTGCGAACGTCCACTGAGGAAGGAGATGCGAAGGTGACCGGCGTCAGTCGACGGAAGCTGTTCAAGGGTGCGTTGGGGGCGCTCGCGGTCGCGTCGCTGACCGCCTGCGGTGGCGCGGGCGGCTCGAACGGACGGCTGCGGGTGGCGTTCCCGACGTCGGGCGCGAAGGAATCGCTCGACCCGCACACCAGCTCGCTGTTCGTCGACCAGGCGAGGGCGAAAGCGCTGTTCGACACGCTGGTCGGCTACGCCGACGACATGAGCGTCGTGCCGCGCCTGGCCGAATCGTGGGAGCCCGATGCGACCGGGACGCGGTGGCTGATCCGGTTGCGCAGCGCCCGGTTCCACGACAACAGGCCGGTCACCGCCGACGACGTCCTCTACAGCTACCGCCGCGTCGCCGACCCCGCCACCGCATCGCCGGCGCGGTGGCAGTTCGCCACCGTCGACTTCAGCGCCAGCCGCGCGCGCTCGGCCGGCGAGCTGGAACTCGTGCTGCGGGCCCCGAACTTCGAGTTCCCCTCGGCGTGGGGCGCGCCCGCCACCGAGATCGTGCCCGCCGGGACCACGGACTTCACCGCGCCGGCCGGCTCCGGCCCGTTCCGGTTCGCCTCGTTCCAGCCCGGCCGGCCCGCGGTGTTCGCCCGGTTCGACGGCTACTGGGAAGGCGCCCCGAAACCCGCCGAGCTGGAGTTCGTTCCCATCAACGACGAAAGCGCCCGCGTCGCCGCGCTGATGTCGGGCCAGGTGCACTACGCCCACGACATCAGCGCGAACTCGGCGAGCCTGCTGCAGAACGACGGCCGCGCGAGGGTGCTCGCCGCGCCCGGCGGCACCATGCAGGCCGTCGCGCTCAAGGTCGATCGCGCGCCGTTCAACGATCCCCGGTTGGTGCGGGCGGTCGCGTCCGGTGTGGACCGCCGCGCGCTGCTCGACGTCGCGCTCAGCGGGCGCGGCCAGATCGGCAACGACCTGTTCGGCAAGGGCCTGAAGTACTACCCGCAGGACCTGCCGCAGCGCGAACGGGATCTCGGGCCGGCCCGATCGCTGGTGCGGGAAGCCGGGGCGGAGGGACTGGAGTTCGAGCTGCTCACCAGCGCCGCCGACCCGTACTTCGAGTCGGCGGCGACGCTGCTCGGCGAACAGCTGGGCGAGATCGGGCTGCGCGCCACCCCGCGGATCGGGCCGTCGGAGACGTACTTCTCCGACATCAAGACCGCCGGCGTCGCCGCGCACACCAGGACCGCTCCCCTGCCGTTGACGACCTTCATGGCTCAGCGCATGCGCGGCGACGCGGGCAGCAACAACTACACCGGGTACCGGTCGCCGGAGTTCGACTCGCTGTTCGCGCGGGCGATGAGCAGTCCGGACGAGGCGGAGCGGGCGCGGCTGCTCGCCGACGCCCAGCGCGTGGCCCGGGACAACAGCGGCCTGCTGGTGTGGGGGTTCAGCGACTGGAACGTCGCCACCGCCGGTGCGCTCTCCGGGGTCCGGGCGGCCCCGCCCAACTCCCTGGACTGGGCGCGGTTCGACCGGGCGTCGCTGGGTTGATGGCGGGATTCCTGGTGCGGCGGCTGGTGATCGCCGCGCTGCAACTCGCGGCGGTGGCGGTCGCCGTGTTCGCCCTGACGTCGATCCTGCCTGGCGATGCCGCCGTCGTCGTCCTGGGCGAGCACGCCACCGACGAGCAGGTGGCCGTGCTCCGCGAGCAGCTGGGGCTGGACCGGCCGCTCTGGGAGCGCTTCGCCGACTGGCTTTCCGGTGTGCTGCAAGGCGATCTGGGCACGTCGTTGCTGACCGGCGCCGCCATCTCCGACGAGATCGCCCGGGGATTCACCACGACGGCGCTGCTGGCCCTGCTCGCGCTCGCGGTGGTGATCCCGCTGGCGCTGGCGGTCGGCATCGGCACCGGCTTGCGCCCGGGTTCGCTGCTCGACCGCGGGCTGAACGGCGCGGTCGTCATGCTCAACTCGATCCCGGAGTTCGCGCTCGCGCTCCTGCTGATCGCCCTGTTCGCCCTCCAGCTCGGCTGGCTCCCGGCCACCGCGGCAGGCGCGTCGGGCTGGGCGCTCGCCGCGCAACCGGCGGTGCTCGTCCTGCCGGTCGGCGTCCTGGTGAGCAAGCAGTTGTGCGCCCTGGCGCGCCAGGTCCGCATCGGGGTCGTGGAGGCCGACTGCGCCGAGTACGCCATGCACGTGCGGCTGCACGGCCTGTCCGAACGCACCGTCGTCCTCCGGCACGTGCTGCCCAATGCTCTCGGCCCCGCGGTGCAGCAGCTCGCCCGGGCCGTCGACGGGCTGCTCGGCGGCGTGGTGGTCGTCGAGGCCGTTTTCGCCTTGCCGGGAATGGGTTCCGGGTTCGTCGGCGCGGTCATGGCCCGCGATCTGCCCGCCGTCCAGGGGTACGCGCTGGTGTTCGCGGCGACCACGATCGCGCTCAACCTGTGCGCCGACGTCGTGGCCCGGCGGCTCGTCCCGCAACGGGAGGTGGTCGCGTGAGCCCGCGTCCGGCCGTCGTCTTCGGATCGGTGCTGTTCGGCGTTCCGGTGCTCGTCGCGCTGCTCGGGCCGCTGCTGGCCGGTCCGGTGCGCTCCGCCGCCGGCCCGTTGCGGCCGCCCGGCCCCGATTTCCCGCTGGGGACCGATGTTCTGGGCCGGGACGTGCTCGCGCTCGCGCTCAGCGGCGGCGCCTCGATCGTCGCCCTCACCGGCCTGTCGCTGGTGCTGGCCTACCTTCTCGGCGTTCCGCTGGCGCTGCTCGCCGCCGGGCGCCGCAGCCGCTGGGCCGACGGTTTCCTGCTGCGCGCACTGGACTTCCTGCTCGCGCTGCCGGGCCTGCTCGTGCTCCTGGTGCTGGCCGCCGCCGGGTGGCGCAGCGTGGCGACCTTGATCGTGGCCATCGCCGTGCTTCAACTGCCCGCCGTGGTCCGCATCGTCCGCAGCGCCGCGTTGGCTCCCGGCTGCCGGGCGGCGGTCGAGGCGATGACGATGCAGGGCGAGCCCTGGTGGCGGATCCGCCTCGGCTACCTCGGGCGCGCCGTGCTGGGGCCGGTGCTCGTCGATGCCGGAACCCGGTTGAGCCTCGTGCTCTACCTGCTGGCCTCGGCGAACTTCCTGGGGCTCGGCCTGGCGCCGTCCGCGAGCGACTGGGCGGTGCTGGTGGAACGCAACAAGGAGGCCCTCTTCCTCCAGCCGTTCGCCGTCCTGGTCCCGGCGTTGTTGCTGGTGTCGCTGTGCATGGGCACCAACCTGCTGGTCGATCAGGCACTCCTGCGCCGGAACGAGGTCCGATGAGCACACCGATCCTCCGAGTTCGGGGACTACGGGCGTTCTCCGGCGAACACCGGCTGCTGACCGGCATCGACCTCGACGTCCGGCCCGGCGAGATCACCGTCGTGATCGGCGAATCCGGCGCCGGGAAGACGACCTTGGGGCTGGCGTTGCAGGGCGAGCACCACCCCGGGATCGCGCTGGCCGGGCGGGTCGAGCTGCGCGGGTCCGACCTGCTCGCGCTGTCCACCGCGCGGCGCCGGGCGACCCGCGCGACCGTGATCGGGTACCTGCCGCAGCATCCCGCCGGCGTGCTCAACCCGGTGCGCAAGATCGGCGGCGTGCTGGACGAGCTGGCCGCCGTTCGGCACCGCACGCGCGAGGCGCGCGCCTCGGCGATCGCCGAGGCGCTGGAGGCCGCGCAGCTGGATCCGGTCCGGTTCCTCCGCCGCTACCCGCACCAGCTCTCCGGCGGGCAGCAGCAGCGGGTCGCCCTGGCCCAGGCGCTCATCGGCCGACCCGAGGTCCTCGTCCTGGACGAACCGGCCACCGGGCTGGACGCCATCACCAAGTCCGAGACCGTCGCCGCGCTGACCCGGCTCGCGGACCGCGGCACGGCCGCCGTGCTGCTCACCCACGACCTCACGCTCGCCCGGCGGCTCGCCGACGAGATCGTCGTCCTGCTGGACGGGCGGATCGTCGAGCGGGGCCCGGCGAGCCGGCTGCCGCAGGAGCCGGCCCACGCCTACACCCGGGGCCTGCTCGCGGCCGAACCGCGCCTGCCGGACGCGCCGCGAGTTCCGCGCGCAGCGGACCCGGCGTCCGGGCTGCACGCGCGCGGGCTGGGAAAGACGGCGAACGGCAAGCGGTTGCTCGACGGCGTGGACCTGCACGTGCCGTCCGGCCGGTGCGTCGCGATCGTCGGGCGCTCCGGGGCGGGCAAGACCACCCTCGCCCGCTGCCTCGCCGGGTTGACCCGCCCCGACAGCGGGCAGGTGCTGCTGGACGGCGTACCGCTGGCCGCCGACATCCGGCGCCGAGACCGGCGGCAGCGGACGCGAGTGCAGTACGTCCACCAGAACGCCCGCGCGTCCTTCGACGAGTTCCGGCCCGTCGACGCCCAGATCGCCAGGACCGCGCAGTTCGCCCGCGGCCTCAGCAGCGAGCAGGCCCGGGCCGAGGCGGCGGACGTGCTCGCCACGCTCGGGCTCACCTCGTCGCAGGCCGCGCGGCGGCCCGATGCCCTCTCCGGCGGGCAGTTGCAGCGGGCGGCGCTGGCCAGAGCGCTGCTCGCCCGGCCCGCCGCGTTGATCTGCGACGAGATCACCTCGGGCCAGGACCTGATCAACCAGGCGGAGCTGCTCGACCTGCTCGCCGAGGCCGCCCGCACCACCGCGGTCGGGTTGGTGCTGATCAGCCACGACCTGCCCGCGATCGCCGGCATCGCCGACGAGATCCACGTGCTCGAAGCGGGCCACCGCGTCGAGCACGCCGCCACCCACGAGCTGCTCGCCCGGCCGCGAACCGCGATCGCGCGCGACCTCGTGGCCGGCGCGAACTGCGGCGCGGCCGCCACGGACCGGGGAACCTGACGGCCGTTGTTGCAAACCATTCGCAACTACACTCGCGACTGACCAGAAGGGCGGTACCGATGAGCAACGACCTGCGAGCGGCGATCGATGCGGTCCGCGACAACTGGGATCGCCGGGCCCCGGCGTACGACCGCTTCTACCAGGACTACGCGCAGGACAAACGCGATGCGTGGCGCGCGACCTGCGAGAAGGCCCTGGTCGAGCTGCTCGGCCGGCGCGACGGGCCGCTCGAAGTGCTCGACGTCGGTACCGGCACCGGGTTCCTCTCCACCCTGCTGGCCGAACTCGGGCACCACGTCACCGCGATCGACGCCTCCGGCACGATGCTCGGCTACGCCCGCGCCGAAGCGCGGCGCCGGGGTGTCGCGGTGCGGGCCGTCGCCTGCGGTGCCCACGACGTCGCGGCGCTGGACGCCGAGTTCGACCTCGTGACCTCGCGTTACGTCCTGTGGACGCTGCCCGATCCGGTCGCCGCGCTGCGGGCTTGGCGCGGGGTCGTCAAACCCGGCGGCGGCCTGCTGCTCGCCGACGGGGTCTGGCACACCTGGCGCCACGACCTCCGCCGGCTCATCGCGTCGCTGCGGCCCGGCGGCGACCACCGCTTCCCCTGGCTGCTCCTGCGCGACTACGCGCAGATCGGCCACGCGACGCCGCACTGGGCGGGCCTGACGGCGGACCGAGCGCGGGCCCTGCTCGCCGCGGCCGGATTCCAGTGCGGCACGCGCCACGAGCGGCTCCTCCCCGGATATGCGCGACCGGTCAGCGCGGACTTCTTCCTCCTCGGCGCCCGGCCGGCGCAGCTGCCCTGACGCCGCGCGCTCGCGATCAGCGGTGGTACTCGTGCGCGACCGCGTGCCCCTTGCCTCGGGCGATCAGCACCCGGTTGACCGGCACCGTCAGCACGAAGGCGATCGCCAGGGCGACCACCAGGGAGCCCCAGAACAGCGGGCTGGTGAGCCCGGCGTCCATCGCGCCGGGGATGACCACCATGATCAGGTTGTCCACGATCTCCATCACGGTGATCGACAGGGTGTCGGCGGCGAGCGCGACGCCGAGCGCGGCACCGAAGGCCAGCCCTGAGCGGAGCACCGGCAGGATCGTCAGGCCGTAGCCGAACACGAACGCCAGCACCACGGCCAGCACGATCGTCGCCACGTTCGACAGGCCCAGCGCGGTGCCGATGACCATGCCGAGCACCTCGCCGATCGCGCAGCCGGTCAGGCAGTGCAGGGTGGCCGAGATCGCGGACCGGGTCAGCGCCCGTCCCGTCAGCGGCCGATGATCCGCGTGTCCGTGGTGGTCATGGGTTTCCGGGTGGCCGGCCATGATTCGCATTCCCCTCGACGACGGTGTTCGGCGAGCGGTTCCCTGTATACCCAACGGGGGTATGGATTGCCAACCCGAGCGGTGCGACGCACTGGCCGCCGCCCAGGTGTCGTGGGTCAGGACGTTGCCGCCGTGGGGCAGTTGCGGCGAAGATGTAGCCGTCCAGCGTGGGGAGCAGGGTTTCGGCGGGGGTTGCTGCGGCGAGGAGGAATCCGGCGAAGGCGCTGCCCGTGCTGAAGCCGATGCTGCGGACGATCTGGTTGATGGAGAGCACGCTGGCGGTCTCGGCGGGGCACGTCGACGAGCACGAGGGCGAGCGAAGGCTGTCGATCGGCGCGAGGAAACGCCGTGGTGACCTCCTGCGCCTAGGCGCCGTGGCGGCTCACGCGCGGAACCCGGCCGGCGAGCGCGGCTTCGGCGACGGCGACGTCGCTGAAGGGGAAGCGGATTCCCCCGACCGTCTGGTAGCGCTCGTGGCCCCGGCCGGCGATGAGCACCACATCACCGGGCTCGGCCCGCTCGACGGCCGCGGTGATCGCCCGCCTGCGGTCCTCCTGCACCAGCACCTCCGCGCCGCCGCGACCGATCGTGCCGGTGAGCATCTGGGCGATGATCTCCCCGGGCCGCTCGTCGTAGGGGTCGTCGGCGGTGAAGATCGCGGTGTCGGCGGCCAGCGCGATGCGCCCCATGTCCGGGCGGCTGAACCGGTCCCGGTTGCCCGCGCCGCCCACCACCAGGTGGACGCGACCGGCCGGGTTCGCCCGGCGCGCGGTGGCGATCAGCTGGGCCAGCGCGGACGGCGTGTGGGCGAAGTCGACCACCACCTGGAACGGCTGGCCGGCGTCCACCCGCTGGTACCGGCCGGGCGGCGGCGCCGCGCCCAGGCCGGCCGCCGCGTCCCGCCGGGACACCCCCATCAGGCGGGCCGCCGCGTAGGCGGCGGCCAGGTTCGCGGGCTGTCCCCCGCAGGCGGGCGTGGTCAGCTCGACCTCGTCGCGCCCGTCCCGCACGAGGACCCGCATCCCGCCGGGCGTCGAGGTCGCCGCGTCGACCCGCACGTCCGCCAGGCGGGCGCGGCCCACGGTCACCGTCGGCACCCGCGCCTGAGCCGCCAGCCGCCGCCCCCACGCGTCGTCGATGTTGATCACTGCTCGGCGGCAGGCGCCCGGGGTGAACAGGGCCGCCTTCGACGCGTAGTACTGCTCCGTGGTGCCGTGGTAGTCGAGGTGCTCCGGGCTGAGGTTCGTGAACACCGCGACCTCGGCCGTGACCGGGTCGATGCGGTGCTGGTCGACGGCGTGCGAGGACACCTCCATCGCCGCCGCCTGGACGCCCGCCGCGCGCATCCGGCACAGGGTCCGCTGGAGCTCGGCGGCGTCCGGGGTGGTCAGGGCCGCGGGGTTGCGCGCCCCGGGGATCCGGGCCTCCACCGTGGACACCAGGCCCGTGCGGTACCCGGCGGCGGCGAGCGCCGCCTCGATCAGGTGCACCGTGGTGGTCTTGCCGTTCGTGCCGGTCACGGCGGCGACCGCCAGCGCGTCCGCCGGATGCCCGTGCACCGCGGCGGCCACCGGCCCCACCGCCGGCCGCACGGCGGGAACCCGCACCTGCGGCACCGGCGCGTCGACGAACCGCCGCACCAGCAGCGCGCCGGCTCCCGCCGCCACCGCCTCGTCCGCGAAGTCGTGCCCGTCCACGTGCGCTCCGGGCACCGCGCAGAACAGCGCGCCCCGTCTCACCCACCTGCTGTCCGCTGTGACGTCCAGGACGTCGGCGGCCCCGCGCAGCTCGGCCTCGGGAAGGTCCTGAGTGGCCTTCACGAGGCTGATTCCCCCGTGCTGACAACCGCATTCCATTCCGCGTCACCGTGAACTTCCCGAATCGACGCAAGCCGTCCGCGCATCCGGTCTGCAGTGTCGACCCGACGCCGCCCGCCCGCGAATCGCCGTGACCACGGGAGAAGCGGAAGTGACGCGTGGTGCGACCCACCCGCGTTGACTACAGTACCCCCCTAGGGTATAAATGGACGCGTCGGCGACGAGCCGGCGGAGACCCAGCGGAAGGGACGGCGACGTGATCGAGACCAACTACACCGTGACCGGCATGACCTGCGACCACTGCGTGCGGTCGGTGACCGAGGAGATCACCAAGATCGGCTCGGTCTCGGACGTCCGCGTGGACCTGCCGACCGGCGCCGTGACCGTGCGCAGCGGCGAACCGGTGAGCGACGCGGACGTGCGCGAAGCGGTCGAGGAAGCCGGATACGAACTGGCCGCCGGCTGAGGCGCCGAACGGATCCGCCGCCGCGCGGATCCAGCACGAAAGGGTCGTGATGAACACAGCAGCGAAGCTCGCCGCCTACGGTGCGGTGGTCGCGCTCGGCTTCGGCGGGGCGTGGATCACCGGAACCGCTGTCGGCCCGCTCACGCCCGGCACCGCGCAAGCGCACGCCGGACACCCCGGCGATGGGAACGCCGGGGAAGCGGGCAACCACAGCGGCACCGTCGCGGAAGCCACGCAGGACCAGACTCCAGCCGGACTGACGTCGACCAGGGGCGGCTACACCCTCGCGCCCACCACGACGTTGCTCGCGCCGGAGACCACCGACGAGTTCTCCTTCCGCATCACCGGCGCCGACGGACGACCGGTCACCCGGTTCGACGTCGAGCACGACAAGCGGATGCACCTGATCGTCGTCCGCCGGGACACCGCCGGATACCAGCACCTCCACCCCGAGATGTCCCCGGACGGGACCTGGCACGTGCCGATGCGCCTGCCCGGCGCCGGGACCTACCGGGTGTTCGCCGACTTCACACCGACCGGCGGCGAGGGCCGGACGCTGGGCGTCGACGTGTCCGCGCCGGGCGCCTTCTCCCCCATCACCACCGCCCCGTCCCGGCTCGCCGAGGTCGACGGCTACCAGGTCCGCCTCGACGGCGAACTGGTCGCCGGCCGGTCCTCGCCGGTCACCCTGACGGTGAGCGAGGACGGGATCCCGGTCACCGACCTGCAGCCCTACCTTGCGGCCTACGGCCACCTCGTCGCGCTGCGCACCGGCGACCTCGCCTACCTGCACGTGCATCCGACCGGCTCGCCCGGCGACGGACGCACCCCGGCCGGGCCGGGCATCGCCTTCCAGGCCGAGGTGCCCTCCGGTGGCACCTACCGGCTGTTCTTGGACTTCCAGCACGGCGGTACCGTCCGCACCGCGGAATTCACAGTCAACGCGCAGGAACCGGCGGACGGGCAGCACAACCCCGCCCCCACCGGGGACGGCCACGGCGGTCACGGGTGAACGGGAGAACTCCGATGAGCACTGAGACAAGTCCCACCGCGGAGATCGAACTGGCCATCGGCGGCATGACGTGCGCCTCCTGCGCCGCCCGGATCGAGCGGCGGCTCGGCAAGCTCGACGGCGTCACCGCGACGGTCAACTACGCCACCGAGAAGGCCAAGATCAGCTACCCCGAGGGACTCGACCCGAATCAACTGGTCGAGCAGGTCGAGGCCGCCGGCTACTCCGCCGAACTGCCGCTGCCACCCCACCAGTCCGAAGTGGACGAGACCGAGCCCGCGGACCCGACGAAGTCCCTGCGGGACCGGCTGATCGCCTCGGCCGTGCTGTCGGTTCCGGTGATCGTGCTGGCGATGGTGCCTGCCCTGCAGTTCACCTACTGGCAGTGGATCTCGCTCACCCTCGCCGCACCCGTCGTGGTGTGGGGCGCGTGGCCGTTCCACAAGGCCGCGTGGACGAACCTGCGCCACGGCGCGGCCACCATGGACACGCTGATCTCCATGGGCACGCTGGCCGCCTTCCTGTGGTCGCTCTACGCCCTGCTGCTCGGCACGGCCGGTGTCCCCGGCATGACCCACCCGTTCGAGCTGACCATCCAGCGCATGAGCGGCGACGGCAACATCTACCTCGAGGTCGCCGCCGGGGTCACGACGTTCATCCTCGCCGGGCGCTACTTCGAGGCCCGCTCCAAGCGCCGGGCCGGTGCCGCGCTGCGGGCGCTGCTGGAACTCGGCGCCAAGGACGTCGCGGTGCTGCGCGGCGACCGCGAGGTCCGCATCCCGACCGATCAGCTCGCCGTCGGCGACCGGTTCGTCGTCCGGCCCGGCGAGAAGATCGCCACCGACGGCGTCGTCGAGGAGGGCAGCTCGGCGGTCGACGCGAGCATGCTCACCGGCGAGTCCGTGCCCGTGGAGGTCGGGGCCGGCGACACCGTCGTGGGCGCCACCGTCAACGCCGGCGGCCGGCTGGTCGTCCGCGCCACCCGCGTCGGCTCCGACACCCAGCTGGCCCAGATGGCCAAGCTCGTCGAGGACGCGCAGAACGGCAAGGCCGCGGTGCAGCGGCTGGCGGACCGGATCTCCGCGGTGTTCGTGCCCATCGTCATCGGGCTGGCCGTGGTGACGCTCGGGTTCTGGCTCGGCACCGGTGCCGGTGCCGCGGCGGCCTTCACCGCCGCCGTCGCGGTGCTGATCATCGCCTGCCCGTGCGCCCTGGGCCTGGCCACCCCGACCGCGCTGCTGGTCGGCACCGGGCGCGGCGCGCAGATGGGCATCCTCATCAAGGGCCCGGAAGTGCTGGAATCGACCCGGCGCATCGACACCATCGTGCTCGACAAGACCGGCACCGTCACCAGTGGACAGATGTCGCTCGTCGCGGTGCACGCCGCCGACGGGATCGACGAGGACGTGGTGCTGCGGCTGGCCGGTGCGGCGGAGAACGCGTCGGAGCACCCGATCGCCAAGGCGATCGTCCGGGGCGCGACCGAGCGCGTGGGCGAGCTGCCCGCCGTCGAGGAGTTCAGCAACGTCGAGGGTCTGGGCGTGCAGGCGGTCATCGACGGTCACGCCGTGCTCGTCGGGCGGCCGGCGCTGCTGGAGCAGTGGAGCCAGTCGCTGACCGCGGAGCTGGCGGCGGCGCAGGCCGACGCCGAACGGCAGGGCCGCACCGCCGTCGCCGTGGCGTGGGACCGTGCCGCCCGGGCGGTGCTGGAGGTCGCCGACACCGTCAAGCCGACGTCCGCCGAGGCCATTGCCGGACTGCGCAAGCTCGGGCTGAAGCCGGTGCTGCTCACCGGCGACAACGAGACCGTGGCGCGCACCGTCGCGGCCGAGGTGGGCATCGACGAGGTGATCGCCGAGGTCCTGCCGCAGGACAAGGTCGACGTGGTCAAGCGGCTGCAGGCCGAGGGCCGCGTGGTGGCCATGGCCGGTGACGGCGTCAACGACGCCGCCGCGCTCGCCCAGGCCGACCTCGGGTTGGCCATGGGCACCGGCACCGACGTCGCCATCGAGGCCAGCGACCTGACCCTGGTGCGCGGCGACCTACGCGCCGCGGTGGACGCCATCCGGCTCTCCCGCCGCACGCTCGGCACGATCAAGGGCAACCTGTTCTGGGCCTTCGCCTACAACGTCGCGGCCCTGCCGCTGGCCGCGACCGGGCTGCTCAACCCGATGATCGCCGGGGCGGCGATGGCGTTCAGCTCGGTGTTCGTGGTCGGCAACAGCCTCCGGCTGCGCCGCTTCCGCAGCACCATCACCGAGGAACCGCTGCCCGGCGCGACCGAGCGCGAAGCGGTTCCGGCGGCCGCCCTCCGCGGCTGACCGCAAGCGGGCACACCGATGAGCGGTTCCGGTCCGGCCGGGACCGCTCATCCGCTTTCCGGGTGACGCAGGGCCACCACTTCCGAGCAGCGTTCCGGCGAGCCGGGGGTCGTGGACGCCGTTTTCGCGCGAAACCGGCGTCCCCCACGCCTGCCGGGCGACGGTTTCGCGCGAAAACGCCACCCCGCGCAGCCAGCACGCGGGTTCGCCACTTCGGGTGACGGAGCCCCACCAACGACCTCTTCAGCACTCCGAAACATCCATGGCCCCTGCTCTGCGGGAGCACCCCGGGCCTCGCCGCGGAAGGACGATCGATGCGCACCCTCATCCGTCTACAACGGACTTTCCAGCGCGGACAGGTGCACGGGAACCTGGCCGCCGCCGTGCACCTCTGCTGCCACCGGCTCGTGCCCGCCGCCAGGGCCGGGCTCCGGCGGCGCGGAGCGTTCGGCGAAGTGGCCGTCGAAGTCACCGCCACCGCGCTGGCGGCCTGCCGGCGCACGCCGCGGAAGTGACGAGATAGCGGCCGTGAGTCTTTTGGGTCGCCAGAGCAGCCCAAAAGACTCACGGGCGTCAGCCGGTGATGGCGTGCTCGGTGTACTGCCCACAGGAGCGGAACCCGAGGCGGCGGTAGACGGGCTCGCCGTCCGCCGACGCCTGCAGGACCGCGATGCGGTGGCCTGCAGCGCGGGCCGCGTGGAGCGTCGCCAGCGTCATGGCCCCGCCGTAGCCGCGCCGCCGGTGGTCGGCCAGGGTGCAGATGTTGTAGATCCCGGCGACTCCCGCGTGGCAGAACACCTCGGCCGAGCAGACCGGCCGGCCCGCCACGTAGCCGACCAGGTAGCGAGCCGGGCAATCGGCGGCCAGCGCCTGCGGGGCCGCCAGGACGAAGAAGCGACGCACCGTGTCGGCGGGCGGATCCCAGTTCGCGGCGAGCACCGTCGCGTAGTCGGCGAGCTGCTCGGGCGTGGTGACCGGGCGGATCTCCAGCCGCTCCGCACGCGGCTGCGGCAGGGAATCGCCGAGTTCCGCCCACATCGCCGTCTCGCGCTCGGCAGCCGGCAGACCGGCATCCGCCAGGAGGGCGCTCAGGTCCGCCGGCTCGGCGGCCGGGCCCACCCACCAGGAGAACGGACGGCCGGTGGCGGCCAGCGCCCGGATCGTCTCGGCGATCCGGGCCGGCGCGGCTTCCGGGGCGAAACGGGCCGCCGCGACGATGTTGAAGGTGTCGTCGTCGAGCCCGCTGTCGGCGACGACGAGGTCGCCGGTGTCCACCACGGTCGCGCCGCTCAAACGCCGGTGCAGGTGGCACGCGTGCTCGGCCAGGTTCTGGTCCATCCGAGCCGGCAGGTCGCCCTCAGGAACCGGATTCGTCGTCGGTCGCACGAGGCTCGATCCCACCACGCGCACGGCCCGCGGCGCACGCCGATTTCGAGCGCCGCACCGGCCGCGGGCCTCCCCGGTGAGGCCCGCGGCCGGTCGATTTCCCTTGCGGGGTCAGTGAATCGCGATCAGCCCGAGCCCGAGGCCGGCGGTGATGACGACGGCGCAGACCACGAGCGCCCACTTGATCGCGAAGCGGTGGTGGTCGCCCAGGTCCACCTTCGCCAGTCCGATGAGGACGTACATCGCGGGCACCAGCGGGCTGAGCATGTGGATCGGCTGGCCGAGCAGGGAGGCGCGGGCGATCTCCATCGCGCCGATGCCGTGCTGGGCGCCCGCCTCCGCCAGGATCGGCATGACGCCGAAGTAGAAGGCATCGTTGCTCATGAAGAACGTGAACGGCACGCTCAGCACCGCGACGATGATGCTGAAGAACGGGAACAGCGCGTCCGGCATCGCGGTCAGCAGGTAGTGCGCCATCTGCTCGATCATCCCGGTGCCCGAGAGCACGCCGGTGAACACCGCCGCCGCGAACACCATCGCGACCACCGCGACCACGCTGTCCGCGTGCGAGGCGATGCGGGCGCGCTGCTGCTCCAGCCGCGGGTAGTTGACGATCAGCGCGAGCCCGCAGCCGATCATGAACAGCACCGCGATCGGCAGGACGCCGATGATGAGCGCGGTGAGCAGCGCGATCGTCAGCGCGGCGTTGAACCAGAACAGCTTCGGGCGCAGCGACTCGCGGTCGGGGGCGAGGACGTCGAAGTCCGCCGAGCCCCCGTGGTAGGTGTCGGGCCCGCCCGCCCCGACGAGCACGGGCGCGGCGGTGCGCAGCCGGGCGCGCTCGCGCAGGCCGATGGCGTAGGCGATGACGAACACGGTGGCCAGCCCGGCGACCAGCGCGGGGATCATCGGGACGAACAGCTCCTGCGGGTCCAGCTTCAGCGCGCTGGCCGCCCGCGCCGCCGGGCCGCCCCAGGGCACGACGTTGAGGATCGCGTTGGTCATGCAGGCCAGGCCGGTCATCAGCACCGGGCTGACGCCCAGCTTGCGGTAGATCGGCAGCAGCGCCGAGACCGTGATCATGAACGTGGTCGTGCCGTCGCCGTCCAGCGACACCACCGCCACCAGGGCGACCGTGCCCATGATCAGCCGCAGCGGGTCGTTGCGGGTCAGCCGGACCACCGAGCGGGCGATCGGGTCGAACAGCCCGGCGTCGATCATGATGCCGAAGTAGAGGATCGCGAACAGCAGCATGGCGGCCGTCGGGGCGACCGACTTGATGCCGTCGGTGATCATGTCGCCGAGTTCCGGCGCGAAGCCGCCGAGCACCGCGAACGCCGCCGGGACCACGATCAGCGACACCATCGGGGAGAGCCGTTTGCTCATCACCAGGTAGAGGAAAACGGTAACCATGCACAAGCCGAGCAGCGCGATCAACGCTCCTCCTCCCCGCGGACCGACGGTGGTCCTCGTTACAACGGCGTTTCGTTGTGCGGAACCGTAGGTGACCCCGTTCACCTTGGGGAGGGTTGTCGACGTTGTCCGCCTATCCCGCGTTCGCCGCGTTTTGCGCGTTTTGCTCGCCGGGTACAGTCGAGGGATGTCACGCCGCCCGATGCGGTTCGCGCGGCAGGCCCTGGCCCTTCAGATCTGCTTGATCGCCCTGGTCACCGCGATCGGTTTCGTCCTCGTCGCCTCCCTGCTCGACCGCAACCTCGTCGACCAGTACGGCCAGCGCGCCCTCGCCGTCGCCCACTCGGTGGCCGCCGACAGCGACCTGGGCGGCGCGGTCGCGCGCCGCGACCTGCCGCAGGTGCGCGATCAGGCCGAGCGGGCCCGCGCCGCCACCGGCGCGCTGTTCGTCGTCGTCACCGACCGCAACGGCATCCGGCTGGCGCACCCGGACGCCGCCAAGATCGGCGAGCCGGTCAGCACCGACCCGAGCTGGGTGCTCACCGGCCACGAGGTCATCGACGTGCAGCGGGGCACGCTGGGCCTCTCCGCGCGGGGCAAGGTTCCGCTGCGCACCCCGGACGGCGCGATCGTCGGGCAGGTGAGCGTCGGCTTCGACGCCGAGGACATCAGCGACGCGTTCCTGCGCCTGATCGGGAACACCGCGGCGTTCACCGGCGGGGCGCTGCTGGTCGGCGTGGCCGGGGCGGCGTGGCTCACCCGCATGCTCAAGCGGCGCACCCTGGGGCTGGAGCCGCAGGAGCTGGCGGAGTTGGTGCGCCAGCGCGAAGCGGTGCTCTTCGGGATCCGCGAAGGCGTGCTCGCCGTCGACGCCGACGGCCGTGTCTCGGTGCGCAACCGCGAGGCCGAGCGGCTGCTGGACACGCCCATCGAGGTCGGCACCCCGGCCGCGGAGCTGGCCATCCCGCAGCGGCTCCGGGACGTCCTCGCCGAACGCCGGCCCGCCGACGACCTGATCACCGTGACCGGCGACCGGATGCTGGTGGTCAACCACCGCCCCGTGGTCCGCGCCGGCACCGAACTCGGCAGCGTGCTGACCCTCCGCGACCAGACCGATCTCGCGGCGCTCAGCCGGGAACTGGAATCGGTGCGCAGCATGACCGACACGCTGCGCGCCCAGCGGCACGAGTTCACCAACCGGCTGCACACCCTCTCCGGGCTGCTCCAGACCGGGCGGCACCAAGAAGCGGTCGAATACGTGCAGGCGCTTTCCTCCGGGTCGGTCGCCCGGCTCGGTCCCGCGACCGAAGCGGTGCGCGATCCCTACCTGGTGGCGTTCCTGTCTGCCAAGAAGGCGGGCGCGGCGGAACGCGGCGTCGAGCTGGAGCTCGGCGAGACTAGCTGGGTGCCGTCGGCGGTGATCGCCCCGGTCGAGGTCATGACCGTCGTCGGGAACCTGGTCGACAACGCGATCGACGCGGCGCGGCTGGGATCGGCCCGCCCGGCCCGCGTCGAAGTGGACCTGCTCGCCGACGGCACGACGCTGCACCTGTCCGTTGTGGACACCGGCGACGGCGTGCCGGAACCGTTGCGGGAGAAGATCTTCACCGAAGGCGTGTCGACGAAGGGCGACGACGGCAACGGGCTGGGTCTCGCACTGTGCCGGCAGGCGGCGCGCAGCCTCGGCGGCGACGTGCGGCTGGCCGATGCCGGCGAGGCGCATGGGACGGTGTTCGTGGCGGTGCTGCCGAAGGTTCTCGAAACCACTCAGGAGGTGACGGTGTGATCGGGGTTGTCGTGGTGGAGGACGATTTCCGGGTCGCGCAGGTGCACGCGGAGTTCACCGAGCGGGTGTCCGGATTCCGCGTCCTGGGCACCGCGCACACCGCGGCGCAGGCGCGGGAGCTGATCGACGCGCACAGCCCGGACCTCGTGCTGCTGGACAACTACCTGCCCGACTGCGCCGGGGTCTCGCTGCTCGCCGAGCTCGACGTCGACACGATCATGCTCACCGCGGCGACCGATCCCGCCACCGTCCGCGCCGCGTTCGCGGCGGGCGCGCTGAACTACCTCATCAAGCCGTTCACCGCGGAACAGCTCGCCGACCGGCTCACGGCCTACGCCCGCTACCACTCGCGGCTGCCGGTGACCGGCGGCGCGGTCGACCAGGAGGAGATCGACCGGGCGGTGCGGCTGCTGCACGAGGGAGACCGGCCCGCGGCGCCGAAGGGCCAGTCCACCCTGACGTCGCAGCTCGTGATCGACGCGCTGCGCAACGGCGGCGGCGCCCGCTCCGCGGCGGAGATCGCCGAAGAACTGGGCATCGCCCGCGCCACCGCGCAGCGCTACCTGGCGGCGCTGGCCCAGGACGGCAGGGCCGTCATGACGTTGCGGTACGGCGCCAGCGGCCGGCCCGAGCACCAGTACGAGCCGATCGCCGCGACCCGCTAGCTCACACGTCCCATGTGGACAATCATCTGCCGCCTGGTCGCCGGTGCCGCACTGACGGCACTGCTGTTCGGCCGCACCGCGAAGAAGGGCACGACCGCCTGACGCGACGAGGCCATGACCCTTCCAGGTTAGACTTCCCGCAATTTCCATTGAAATCGAAGGTCTGATTTCCATTGAAATTGCGGACCTCCGCACGGGGACCGCTTCGGGGCGGCCGCGTGGGGTTACTGGTCGCGCGGGTGTCCCGTGGCCAGTAGGGCCAGCGGTTCGCTGCCTTCCGGGCAGTGCTGTCGAACGAGGGCGTGGTCGATCCGTCCGGTGGCGGCAACATCACCGGACGAACGTGCCGACCGAAGGGATCTCGGCGCTCAGCTTCCGAAGTCCTGGGTCCAGTAGTCGCCGTTGGTGTCGAGGCCGACGCCGATGGTCTTGTTGGAGCAGTTCAGGATGTTCGCCTTGTGCCCGTCGGACTTCATCCAGCCGGACATGACCTCGGCGGCGTCCTGGTAGCCCTGGGCGATGTTCTCCGCGCCCGGCGACGGGTGGCCTGCCTTCGAGATGCGCTGCGAGAAGGTCACACCGTCGGGGGTGGTGTGATCGAGGTAGGTGCGCTTGGCCATGTCGGCGCTGTGCTCCTGGGCCGCCTTGGTGAGCCGGAAGTCCACCTTGACGGCGCCGCAGCCGGCACCGGCCCGTTCCTTGTTGACCAGGGCGACGACCTGGTCCTCCACCGAGGTGGCCGCACCCGCCATGGGAGCGAAGGCGGCGGCGGCACCGGTGCCGATCATCAGGGCAGTCAGGGTGATTACGGAGCGTCGCAGATTCGGGGGTTTCATGTCGTCGCAAGCTACCCCATTTGGATGAGATCAAACCGTTATATGTGGATACGCTCACTCTCTGTGACAGCATGGAGTAATCGGCCGAGCACCGAGCGACTCGCCCCAGGCCGGAACCGGCACACCTGACTTTTGTCACTCCTGGCCGGTGACGCCCGCTCACTACCCGGAACACCGCGGTGAGCCGAACATGATCGGCCATGGAGAACGTGTTGGAGGTCCGCGCGGTGCGCCACCGGTACGGCGGCATGCGCGCCCTGGACGGGGTGGACCTGGACGTCGGTGCCGGGGAGTGCGTGGCGCTGCTCGGGCCGAACGGTGCCGGGAAGACGACGCTGGTGAACCTGGTGACCGGCCTGCTCCACCCGCAGGACGGCGGCCGGATCCGGGTCGGCGGCGGTGATCCGCGGATCGCCGCGACCCGGCGGCGCCTGGGCGTCGTGCAGCAGTCGCTCGGGTTCCCGAACACGCTGAAGGTCGGCGAGCTGGTCACCGGCGCCGCCGTGCGTGGCGGTTTCCCCCGCGCCGCGGCGGGCCCGGTGCTGGCCGAGCTGGACCTGACCGGGCTGGCCGGTCGCCGGGCGGCCAAGCTCTCCGGTGGGCAGCGGCAGCGGCTGCAGCTGGCCATGGCGCTGGTGACCGAACCGGCGCTGCTCGTGCTCGACGAGCCGACCACCGGCCTCGACGTGCCGGCGCGGAGGCGGTTCTGGCAGGTGCTGGCCGAGCGCCGCGCGCGCGGCACCGGCGTGCTGGTCACCACGCACCTGATCGAGGAGTCCGGCGCCGTCGCCGACCGCGTGGTGGTGCTGGACCGCGGCCGCATCGTGGCCGCCGGGCGGCCCGAGGAGCTGATGTCCCGGCTGCCCGACCGCACGGTCACCGCGAGGACCGCGCTCGACCAAGCACGGCTGCGCGAACTGCCCGACGTCGTGTCGATCAGCCGCGACGGCGACCACGTCCGCCTGGGCACCCGCAGCCCGGAGGCGCTGCTGCGCGTGCTCCTCGCCGAAGACCCGCAGCTGAGCGATCTCCGCGTCGAGGGAGCCGGCCTGGAGGAAGCCGTGGTCGGCCTGACCGGACGGAGCGCCGCATGAACGCCAGGATCTTCGGCGTCGAGGTGGCGGACGAGCTGCGGGCCATCTTCCGGGAGCCCACCGCGCTGTTCTTCTCCATCGTGATGCCGGTCGGGTTCTTCGCCCTGTTCGTCTCGCTGTACGGGAGGATCCCGGCCGGCCCGGTCCCGGCGGGGACCGGCATGCTGGCGACATTCGGGACCTTCGCCGTGCTGTCGGTGTCGTTGACCAACCCCGGGATCACCGTCGCGGGAGACCGCGAGCGCGGCTGGCTGCGGGCGAAGCGGGTGTCCGCCGTGCCGATCGGTGTGACGCTGGCCGCGAAGCTGGTCGCGGTGCTGCCCTACTCGGCCGGGGTTCTGCTGGCCATGACCGCCACCGCCGCGCTCACCGGCTCGCTGAACGTCTCGGTCGTCGAGCTGTTGCGCGTCTTCGCCGTGCTGATCCTCGGCGCGCTGCCGTTCGCACTGCTGGGCCTCGCGGTGGGTTTCCAGGCCGGATCGAACGCCACCGCCGCGATCCTCAACGCGTTCCTGTTCCCGTCGGCGGTGCTCTCCGGCCTGTGGATGCCGCTGGAGATCCTGCCCGCGTTCTTCGGTCACATCGCGCAATTCCTGCCGACGTACCACCTGTCCCAGCTGGCGCTCGCGCAGCTCTCCGGCGAGGCGGCCGCAGTGCATGCGCTCGTCGTGCTCGGCGCGACCGCGGTGACCGCGGCGCTCGCCGCGATGTCGTACCGTCATGCCCGATCATGAGAAGCTGCGCACGCCTCGCCCGCTGGATCCACCTCGTCTACCTGGCGAACCTGCTCTGGGGCCCGGCGTTCGACCCGAGATCGACCTGGGTGGACTGGGCGCTGGCGTTCGCCGTGATGGCCGCGGTCGTGCCGATGTACCTGCTGGCGTGGCACCGCCCGGCCCGCGCGCGCTGGTGGTGCACCGTGCCGACCGCTGTGCTCGGCGCGGCCATGACGCCGGTCAACTCCGGCGCCGCGGTGCTGTTCGTCTACGCCGCGGCGTTCGCGGGCGTCTCCGAATCGCGGCGGACCGCGCTGCGCTGGTTCGTCGGCCTGTCGGTGCTGGTCAGCCTGTTCTCCGTGGTCTCCATCGTGCCGATGCCCTGGCGGCTCTACGGCCTCATCCCGTCGCTGGTGCTCCTGTGGGCCATCGGGACGATGCAGATCAACTGGGTCGAGCGGGACCGCGCCGCGGCGGAACTGCGCAGCCAGAACGCGCGCATCGAGCACCTGGCCACCCTGGCGGAGCGCGAGCGCATCGCGCGCGATCTGCACGACCTCCTCGGCCATTCGCTGACGGCGATCGTGGTGCGGGCGGCGCTCACCAACGAGCTCATCGGCCGCGATCCCGAACGGGCACGACGCGAAGCCGCCGAGATCGAGAGCACCGCCCGGGCGGCGCTCACCGAGATCCGCGACGCCGTCACGGGCTGGCGGCAGGCCAGCCTCGACTCCGAGCTGGAGGCGGCGCACCACGCGCTGTCGAGCCTCGGCGTCGACGTCGTCGTGCGGCGCGATGAGAAACTGGCGATCGTGGGTTCCACCGAGCACGAAATGGCGTTGGCGCTGCGCGAGGCGGTGACCAACGTCGTCCGGCACGCCGCCGCGACGACCTGCCACATCGGGCTGAAGGCCCAGGACGGCGAGCTCCAGCTGGTGATCGCCGACGACGGCGTCGGCGGCGACGCGCCGGAGGGCAACGGCCTGTCCGGCATGCGCGAGCGGATCGCCGCGCTGGGCGGCCGGGTGCAGCGCACCGGTTCGTCGGGGACCACGCTCACCGTCGCGGTTCCGTTGCGGGTGGCGACCTAGATGGGCGAGGAGATCCGGGTCGTGCTCGCGGAAGACCAGGGCATGGTCCTCGACGCGTTCGCCGCGCTGCTGGACCTGCAGCCGGACGTCAGCGTGGTGGCGACGGCGGGCAACGGCGACGAAGCGCTCGCGGCCGTCGAGCGGCACCGGCCCGACATCCTGCTCACCGACATCGAAATGCCGGGGCGAACGGGACTCGAGGTGGCCGCGGAGCTCCACCGGGCCGGCGATCCGGTGCGGGTCCTCATCGTCACGACCTTCGCCCGCAGCGGCTACCTGCGGCGCGCGATGGACAGCGGCGTCGCGGGATACGTGCTCAAGGACGCGCCGATCGCGGAACTGGTGGCGGCGCTGCGCCGCGTGCACGCCGGAGAACGCGTCGTGGCACCGGAATTGGCGATCGCGGCGTGGGATCACGCGGATCCGCTCACCGACCGGGAACGGGAACTCCTGCGCGAAGCCACCACCGGCGCGAGCAACGCCGAGCTGGCGCGCCGCCTGAGCCTCGCCGAGGGCACGGTCCGCAACTACCTGTCGACGGCGATGGCCAAGCTCGGCGCCCGCAACCGCATCGAGGCGGCCAACACCGCCCGCGAGCGCGGCTGGCTCTAGAGCGCGTATCGAGTCGTGATCAACGAGTCGCCCCGTGATGCCTTTGATCCAAATCCTTGAGGGCAGATCCCGAAGAATGGTCGACCCTCAGCTCGGGTAGGCCGCTCCGGCGATCGCCGGAGTGATCGCTTGCGAACGCCTTACGAGGAACTCAGAGCGTCCAGCGACGCCACGGGAACGATGCCATCCGCCCGACGAGCCAATGCCTCATCGATCGTGACCAGCGCATCGGCCTGAAGCCACGTCACGGCAAGGTATTCGGCGTCCCCGATAGTGTCCCACCCCTGCTCCCGGGCGATCCGCCAGGCTGTGCGACGGGAGACCCGGTCGCCCAGCAGCCGCATCTTTACCTCAGTTAGGCGCTCATGCATTCGCAATGCCTCGACCTCGTCGAGCTCACCGCATCTGACCTGCTCGAACAGCAGCGACAGTGCCTGCGACCGCACCGGGTTTGGTGCGACAAGCTGGTGATCGGGACTGATCTGCACACCGGTCGACACGATGTGCAGCAAGGTCCCGGCATCGACCACGTAGCGCGTCACGGCTCGCAGAATACGGCAGGGCATGCCCCGCCCTCCTGAACCTCGCACTCCAACCACAAAGTGATCTCATACACAACCCATCTGACACGCCCCGCGGTCCTGCCCGTGACCCGCCAGTTCGATGACGGCTCGTATCTGTCGGAGATCGTCGCCTCCCGCGACCACTATCGACGCGCTGATCCGGTCACGGTCCTGGTCGTGGAGTACACCCTCGGCACCGATCCGGCCGTCTACCGGCTGGTGACCACCATCCTGGACCCCGCTGCGGCCCCGGCCACCGAGCTGGCTGCGCTGTATGCCCAACGGTGGGAGATCGAAACCCACCAAGGCGGAAACAACTTCGTCGTGCGCTCCCGACATCCCTCCGGCGTGGAGCAAGAGATCTACGGATTCCTGCTCACCCACCACGCCCTGCGGTCGCTGATGCACGACACCGCCACGGTCGCCGAGACCGATCCCGACCGGCTCTCCTTCACCCGCACCCTGCGCGTCATCCGCCGTCAGGTCACCGACCAGGCGGCTTTTTCCCCCGACACGCCTGAAACGATCACTACAGACAACCGTGACGAGATCCTGCGCCACCTCCTGCCGCCACGACGCCGACGATCGAACCCTCGAGTGATCAAACGAAAAATGTCCACCTGGCCACTCGAACGAGCACACCACCAGGCGCCGCCACAACCACCCCGCAAACTGATCACTATCGTCCCCGCCACCAGGCCTCACCCGACCCAACGAAAACCACCTAAGTAAGCGGTATTGGCTCTAGAGCCTGTTCCCGACCTCGTCCTACATGCCGGTGCATGTCGCGGCGCTATGCAGCGGCGCGCCGTTTTCGCGCGAAACCGGCGTTTCCCAGGCGTGCTGAATGACGGTTTCGCGCGAAAACGCCAACCCCACCCGTACGCGCCGTCGCCGCCTCCCGAGCGGTCTCGACAGCCCGGTCATCGATCGATTTCACAGCTGGATCGCAGCGAATAGAAGTGTTGGACGCGATGGTTCACCGGCGGGAACACTTGATGCGGATTCGGTGGATTTCGGTTCCTGGGAGGGAAAATGGACACGTCGTCCTCCGACGTGGCCCGGCTGCTGCGGATCTTCGCCGTGCGCGCCCTGGTTCTCGCGTTCATCGCCGGCATCACGGGCGGGACGACGCTGGCGATGGTCCTCGCGCTCGTCGGGCTGGGACTCCTCCTCGCCCCGGTGGAAACCGCGCGCCGGCATGGCGTCAGCCGGTGAGGTGTTCCAGCAGGGCCCGTGCCGCCGGGTTCGTCGGTTCCGGCAGCCGCCCGGCCAGGTAGATCGTCCTGGTGAAGTCGGTGCCTTCGATACGGGCGAAGGGCAGCCCCGCCCGCTCGGCGACGGCCTGCGGGACGATCGTGACGCCCAGCCTCGTCGCCACGAGCTCCATCAGCAGCGGAACGTTGGTGGCCTCGCACACCGGGTTGTGCCGGAGCCCGGCATCGGCGAACCGGCGGCGAACCATCGCCTGCATCACGCTCCCGCTGAAGTCCACGAACGGCTCGTCGTCGATCTCCGCCAGCCGGACCCGGCGCCGGTGTTCGAGCCGATGTCCCGGATAGGTGACCAGGACGATGCGCTGCGTCCACTGCGCGAAGCTGGTCAGCTCGCCCGGCAGCGGCCCATCGGCGGCCAGGTAGGCCAGGTCGAGCTCGCCGTCGGCGACGGCCGCCGAAAGTTCGGGCACGGCACCGTCGCGGACGTGGATCCGGATCCCGGGATAGCGCGACTGGAACACCCCGAGTTCGCGCGGCAGGTCGACGACCGTCAGCATCTGGATCATGCCGATGGAAACCCGGCCCCGGGAAAGGCCGACGACCGCGGACACCTCACCGCGCGCCGCGACCACGTCGGAGACGAGCCGGTGGGCGACCGGGAGCAGGGCACGGCCCGCCTCGGTCAGCGCCACGCGGCGGGTGGTCCGTTCGAAAAGCGGTGCGCCCAGCTCGGTTTCGAGCTTGCGGATCGAAGCGCTCAGCGCCGACTGGACGATGTGGATCTCCCGCGCGGCGGCGGTGAAGCTGCCGCTGCGCACCACGGCGAGGAAGTGCTCGACCTGCCGGAATTCCATCCATCGATCATATCGCTGAATCCACACCGAACCAGCACCAGAGCAGGTCGACCTCACCCAGGCCCGCGGGGAAGGTGGTCATGCGGGGTCTTCCGCCCGCTGCCAGCATGAGGCGGGGCGCGGGTGTCTCGATGCGGCCGACGCGCCTTGCGACGTCGAGGGGGCGAGTCGGGATGAGGATCGTCGTCGACCTGAACCGCTGCCAGGCATTCGCGCAGTGCGTGTTCCTGGCGCCGGGAGTTTTCTCGCTGCACGGTGAAGAGGCCCTGCTCTACCAGCCGCGCGTCGACGAGGCGCACCGCGACGACGTGTTGCGCGCCGCCGCGGCCTGTCCGGTCCAGGCCATCCTGGTCGACCGCCGGAGAGCTGGCGGCGATGTCCGCTGACAGCCAGCTGGCGGCGCTGCGCGAGGACGGCCGCATCGTGATCGTCGGCGCTTCGCTCGCCGGTCTGCGGGCGGCGGAGCAGCTGCGCGAGGAAGGCTTCGCGGGCTCGCTCACCTTGATCGGGGACGAGCCCCACGAGCCCTACGACCGGCCGCCGCTTTCCAAGCAGGTGCTGCTCGGCCGGTCGCCGCCGGAGGACACCGGTCTCCCCCGCCGGCGCGCGATCAACGCGCAGTGGCGGCTCGGGGTCGCCGCCACCGGGCTCGACCGGGACGGCCGCCGGGTCCTGCTGGCCGACGGCGGGGAGGTCGGGTTCGACCGCCTGCTGATCGCCACCGGCGGGCGCTCCCGCCCGTGGCCGCACGAGACCGAGGCCGCGCTCGACGGCGTGTGCGTGGTGCGCACCAGGGAGGACACCGCCGGGCTCGCGCGGCGGCTGGCCAGGCGGCCGCACCGGGTGCTGGTCATCGGCGCCGGCTTCACCGGCTCGGAGGTCGCCTCGGCGTGCCGGGAGCGGGGCCTGCAGGTCACCGTCGCCGAGCGCGGCGAGGCTCCGCTGGTGGGCGCGCTCGGCGGCGTGGTCGGCGACGTCGCCGCGCAGTTGCAGCGCGAGCACGGTGTCGACCTCCGCTGCGGGGTCATGGTGACCGCGTTGGAAGGCGATGCCGGTGGCCGCCTCAAGCGCGCGCACCTGTCCGACGGCACCGTGGTGGATGCGGAAGTGGCCGTGGTCGCGCTGGGCGCGGTGCGCAACACCGACTGGCTGGCGGGTTCGGGCCTGGCCGCCGGTCCCCGCGGCATCGCCTGCGACGCCGGCTGCCGGGCCTTCGACGTCCACGGCATCGTCACCGACGACGTGTTCGCCGCGGGCGACGTGGCGCGCACCCCGCATCCGCTGTTCGGCTACCAGTTCCTCGCGCTGGAGCACTGGGGCAACGCCGTGGCGCAGGCCGAGATCGCCGCGCACAACATGATCAGCACCGGTTCGCAGCGGCGCCCGCACCTCTGGATGCCGTCGTTCTGGTCGGCCCAGTTCGGGGTGAACATCAAGTCCGTCGGCGTGCCGTCGATGGCGGACGAGCTGATCGTGCGGCAGGGCGCGCTGGAGGCGCACTGCTTCGCCGCCGCCTACGGCTACCAGGGGCGCGTCATCGCCGCGGTCGGCTTCGACCACGGGAAGTGGATGGGCTTCTACAAGCGGCTGATCGAGCAGGCCGCGCCGTTCCCGCCGGACTTCCCCGGCGTCGACCAGCGCTCGGCCGCGCTGCGACCGGTGCCGGCCAGGTTCCCGGATCCGGCGCTGCCCACCCACAGCCCCACCGTCACCCTGACCGGTCACTCGCCCAGTGAACGGCGGGTCGTCTTCACACCGGCCCGCGCCTGACTCCGAGGAGCGCGTCCATGCACACGACCAGCCTGGTGCGGCGGATCACCGACCAAGCGGTCCGCGCCGACCCGTACCCGGTCTACGCCGAGCTCCGCGGCACGCCGGTGGTGCGCGACGACAGCGGCATCCACCTCGTCACCACCTACTGGGAGATCCGGAACCTGCTGCAGGACCCCCGGATCAGCTCCGACGCCCGCAACCTCGCCCCCGGCGCCGATCCGCTGGTCGGCACGACGCCGGACGACGAGGGGATGCTTCCGCCCAGCTTCATCCGGCTCGACCCGCCCGAGCACGACCGGCTGCGCCGCCTGGCGATGCGCCCGTTCGGTCCCCCGCACAGCCCGCGACGCATCCACGACATGCGCGGCGACCTCGCCGGGACCGTGACCGGGCTGATCGACGGGCTCGACGGCCGGGACCGCTTCGACGTGGTCGACGACTTCGCCTACCCCTTCCCCGTCGCGGTGATCTGCCAGCTCCTGGGCGTGCCGCGGGAGGACGAGCCGCACTTCCGGCGGCTGGTCGACGTGGTGGTCGCGGGGCTCAGCCCGGCCGAGGACCAGGAGGCGCAGCGGCACGCGGTGCGCCAGGGCCGCCTCGAGCTCGGGCAGTACCTGGCGGCGCTGATCGAGGAGCACCGCCGCCACCCGGGCGACGACATGCTGTCCGCGTGGATCACCGACGAGGGGCCGGAGGGGCGGATGTCCCTGCTGGAGGTGATCACCAACGCGGTGCTGCTGCTGATCGCCGGCCACGAGACCACCGTCAACCTGATCGCCAACGGGATGCTCACGATGCTGCGGGAACCGGCCGTGCTGGACCTGCTGCGGACCGAGCCGATGGCGGCGGCCCACGCCGTGGAGGAGCTGCTGCGCTACGAGCCCCCGGTGCAGATACTGCCCCAGCGCACCACGTTGACCGACGTCGAGGTCGCGGGCAGCGTCATCCCCAAGGGGGCGCCGGTGTGGCTGCTGCTGGCCTCGGGCAACCGTGATCCGGCGCGCTTCCCCGATCCGGACCGCTTCGACCCGAAGCGCGGGGACAACCAGCACCTCGGCTTCGGCTTCGGCGTGCACGCCTGCTTCGGCGCGCCGCTCGCCCGGCTGGAAACCCAGATCGCGCTGACCGAACTCGCCCGCAGGCTGCGCGACCCGCAGCTGGTCGAAGACCCGCCGCCGTACCGGCCGAGCCCGATCCTGCGCGGTCCCCGCCACCTGCCGGTGACGATCGACGGCCTGGCCGCCTGACGGCCCGGTGCCGGGCTTTCCCGTTCCCGGCGACAGCCGGACGTCGTTTTCGCGCGAAACCGCCACCCGTGTCAGGCACCGGCTCGCCTTCGGGAGGAGCTGGTGCGGAGCCTTTTTGGAGCGCCGCTTTGAGGCCGTGAGTGCTTTGGGTTGTCATAGCGACCCAAAACGCTCACGGCCCGTCGCCGGCGGAACCGTTGAACTTCCGGTCGTCCTCAGCGGCGGGTGAGGACCCACCACGCTTGGACCGCCGCGTAGGCGAGGATCACCGCGCCGACCGCGCTGGTGATGTGCACGCCGAAGGTGAAGGCGTGCGCCGCCGACTCGCGCAGCGCGACGCCCTGCTCCACCGGCAGCTCGGCCGCCGCCGACAGCGCGCCGCCCAGCGTGTCCCGGACCGTGTCCACTATGGATTCCGGGACGCCCGCGACGTCGACGCGGCCGCGGTAGGCCGCGGTCAGGACGCTGCCGAGGATCGCCGTGCCCATCGCGGCGCCCAGCTCGTAGCCGGTCTCCGAGATCGCCGAGGCCGCGCCCGCGTTCTCGGGGGCGACGCTGTTCATGATGGTGTCGTTGGTCGCCGTCTCGGTGATGCCCGCGCCGAGGCCGACCACCATGAACGCCACGACCACCAGCCAGGTCCCGCCCTCCGCGGGCAGCAGCACCATCAACAGGTAGCCGAACGCGGTCGCCAGAATCGCCGCGCCCAGCAGCTCGGCCAGCCGGACCCGGCGGATCAGCCGGACCGCCACCAGCGACCCGAGCACCGACAGCGCGATGCCCGGCAGCAGCGCGAGACCCGCGCGCAGCGGGCTCATGCCCAGCACGAGTTGCAGGTACTGGGTCATGAAGAACAGCCCGCCGACCATCACGAACACCGCCAGCAGGTTGCTGGTGACCGCGACGCTGAACCGCGGGTTGCGGAACAGGGCCAGGTCCAGCATCGGGGCGTCCAGCCTGCGCTGCCTGCGCACGAACGCGTAACCGGCGATCACCGCGACCGCCACCGCGGGCAGCGCCAGGGCGCCGCCGCCGGCGAACTCCTTGATGCCGAGGACCAGCGCCAGCATCGTCAGCAGCGACAGGCCCGCGCTGGCCAGGTCGTAGTGGCCGGGCGCCGGGTTGCGCGACTCCGGGATCACCAGCGGGCCGACGATCAGCAGCAGGGCCATGACCGGCAGGTTGATCAGGAACACCGAGCCCCACCAGAAGTGCTCCAGCAGCAGCCCGCCGAGCAGCGGTCCGAAGGCGGAGCCGCCGGCGAAGGTCGCGGTCCAGGCCGCGATCGCGGTGGTCCTGGCGCGGGGGTCGGTGAAGATGTTGCGGATCAGCGACAGCGTCGAGGGCATCAGTGTCGCGCCGGCGATGCCCAGCAGCGCGCGGGCCGCGATGAGCAGCTCGGCGGTGGGCGCGAAGGCCGCCAGCGCGGAGGCGAGGCCGAAGCCGGTCGCGCCGATCAGCAGCAGCCTGCGGCGGCCGATCCGGTCGCCGAGCGTGCCCATCGTCACCAGCAGGCCGGCCAGCATCAGCGAGTAGATGTCGACGATCCACAGCAGTTGACCGCCGGTGGGCCGCAGCTCCTCGCTGATGTGCGGGAGGGCGAAGCTCAGCACCGTGTTGTCGACCGAGATCAACAACACCGGGAGGAGGAGGGCGCCCAGCGCCGTCCACTGCTTGCGGGAAATCTGAGGCGAATTCAGCTTTAACATTCTCTACTCGTTTCGACTGTACCGTCTGGACGGTATAGTAACCGTCCGGACGGTACAGTGCCACCCATGGCAGCCACCAGCACCCGAGACCGCATCCTCGACGCGCTCCAGCGGATCCTGATCCGCCAGGGCACCGCGGCGGTGACCCTCGAATCGGTCGCCGCCGAGGCGGGCGTGTCCAAGGGCGGCCTGCTCTACCACTTCCGCTCCAAGCAGGCGATGCTCCAGGGGCTGACGCGGCGGATCGACGAGGACGCCGAGGCCGAATTCGCCCAGGCCACCCGGGAAGGCGTGGACGTCGTCCGGTACTTCCTGCAGACCTCGCTGCCCGAGTCGGACGAGGAGGCGGCGCTCTACTGGTCGGTCATCGCGGCCCTGCGCAGCGGCGAAGGTCTCACCGACGACGGCACCGAGGTGCTGGCCAGGGTCTTCAACCGCTGGTCGGAGCTGCTCACCGACTACATCGGCGACCCGGTGCTCGCCGAGACCGTGCGCCTGGTCGGCGACGGCCTCTACCTGAGCGCGCTGTCCGGCCTGCCGCGCCCGCACCCGGATCTGCTGCGCCAGGTCTTCGACCGGATCCTCGAACAGGTCGCGGCGGCGCGCGGGGCCTGATCGCCGCCATTTCCGGGCAGGAGCCTTTTCGGTACGTCGCCCGGATCTTGGCGAGTGTTACCCAGTTCGTACACAAAAGATCGTGCCGCTGCGTAAGATCCACCCCGACAAATTTGGCTCGTCGGGAATTCCATGCGGGGGTCGCACGGTGTGGACGCAGCGGGATCAGATCCAGGCATACCGGTTCCTCCGCCGACGACTGGTATCCGCGCTCGTCTCAGCCGACGCCAACCATCCGGTCGCGCCCGCCAAGCGGGTCGTCCTCGGCACCACGCTCGGCCTGGCGGTCGCGCTCCTGGTGGGTGCCGTGTTCGGCGTCATCGGCCTGCTCGCCCCGGCGCGCGCGGAGGCGTGGCGCCAGGGCGGCCAGGTGATCATCGAGAAGGAGACCGGAACGCGGTTCGTCCTCGGGCAGGACGGCCTGCTGCACCCGGCGCTCAACTACGCCTCGGCCCGGCTGCTCGCGGGCGGCGACGGCGGCAAAACCGTGACGGTGTCCGCAAAATCGCTGACCGGCGCGCCCCGCGGCGCCGCGGTCGGCATCGCGGGCGCGCCGGATTCGCTGCCGGGCGGCGATCGCCTGCTGACCGGCGCCTGGACGGCCTGCACCCGCGTCGCGCCCGACCGGCCGAGCGGCGAGGCCCCGATCACCACCGTCCTGTTAGGACCGAGCGGCGCGGGCGCGGAACTCCGCGAGGGGCAGGCGCTGCTGGCCCGCCTGCCCTCCGGCGAGCGCTTCCTGGTGACCGGCGGGCACCGGTACCGGCTGGGCGGTGAGCGCGCCGTGGTCGCGCTCGGCTACGCGGCGGCCGAGGAGGTCCCGGTGGCGCCCGCGTGGCTGAACACCCTTCCGGCGGGCCGGGATCTGGCCACCATCGCCGTGCCGGACGCGGGCAAGCCCGGCATCCGGGTCGGGTCCGAGACCCGTCCGGTCGGGCAGGTGCTGGTGTCCGAGGTCGGCGAGTACTACCTGGTGCGGCGCGACGGCCTGGCCGTGATCACCGAGACCGAGGCGGACCTGCTGCTCGGCGCGCCGGAGAACACCGCCGCCTACCCCAGCGGGCGCCCGCACCGGGTGGAGGTCGCCACCGCCGACATCGGCGGCGTGCCGCGATCACCGGAACGCCAGGACGGCTACCCCGAGCGGCGCCCGGAACCCGTCAAGCCCGGCCGCGCGCCGACGGTGTGCGCCACCGGCGAGCGCGTCACGATCGGCCAGGCGCTTCCCCTGCGGGGCGGGGAAAAAGTCGTCCCGGTGACCGCACCCACCCCGGGCACCGCCGCGGAGGTGTACGTGCCGGGCGGGTCCGGCGCGGTCGTCGCCGGGGAACCGGCCCCGGGCGTGCCCGCCGGGGCGGTGTACCTGATCACCGACGCGGGGATGAAGTACCCGATCCCGGGCGACGAGGCGGTTTCCGCGCTCGGCTACGGAAGCCGGCCGGCCCACGGCGTGCCCGCGTCGGTGCTCGCGCTGTTCCCGACCGGCGCCGTGCTCGACCCGGCACTGGCCGGGCAGGTGTTCCCGGGCTGATGGGATCGGCGGAACGCGGGCTCGTCCGGCTGGGACTCCGCTACGCCGTGTGGCTGCGCTTCGTCGTGATCGCCGTGGCGAGCGGGGCCTCGCTGGTGCTGGAGAACGAGCGGAACCCCGGCTGGGCCATCTTCATCGTGCTGGCGCTCAACGCGTGGAACGCGTGGTACGCCGCCCGGATGTCCCGCTCCGCCGCGCGCTGGCCGGTCGCCGTCGACGTGCTGGTGATGTGCGCGATCTGCCTCACCCAGGCCTGGACGACGCCCACCGCGCCCAGCCCGGAGGGCACCAGCTGGGTCCGGGTCGCCGCGGCGATCACCGTGGTCGCCTACCCCTGGCAGCTCGGCGCGGGGGCGTTGGGCGCGGCGACCGCCGTGATCACCGCCGCACACCTGGCCGGGACGGCGCTCTCGCTGCCCGAGCACTGGCTGACGGCCGCGCCGATCCACCTGTGGATGTTCATGGAAGCCGGCCTGTCCTGGGGGCTCTACCTGCTGGTCCGGCGCGGCGCCCGGACCGCCGACCAGATCGTCGCCCGCGGCGAGCGGGTGCGCCGCCGGTCGGCGGTCGCCGAGGCGCGGCGCACCGACGAGCGCGAACACCTCGCGGCCCTGCACGACACCGCGTCGGCCACGCTGCTGATGGTCGGCGCCGGGGTGGTGGCCGAACGGCAGATCTGGCTTGCGGAACAGGCGAAACGGGACCTGGAGGTGCTCCGCGGCCGCTCCGAGGTGTCCGACGGCGAGGTCGATCTCGTCGGCATGCTGCGGGAAACCATCACCAGGACGCCGCTGCGGGTCCGGCTGACCGCGCCCGACGAGCTGGTGGTGCCCGCGGTGGAAGCGGCCGCGCTCTGCCACGGCATGCGGGAAGCGCTGACCAACGTCGTCCGGCACGCCGGGGTCGACCGGGCCGACGTGGCCGTCGCGCAGCACGGCGACAGCGTCGTCGTGGAGGTCGTGGACGCCGGGCGCGGATTCGACCCGGGCCGGATCTCCGGCCACCGCTACGGCGTGACCGGCTCGCTCGTGGAGCGGATGCGCCGGACGGGCGGGAGCGCGCAGGTGATCAGCAGCCCAGGCGGCGGAACCCGGGTGCGGATGACGTGCCCGCTCGGGGCCGCGGAGGACGCCGGGGGCGACGCCGAGATCATCGCCACCAAGTTCCAGCAGGGCATGCAGTGGGCCGTGGTGGTGATGAACCTCGTCATCCTGTGCCTGCTCGACCTGCCGAAGCTGCTGGCGAACCTGGACGGCTACCGCTCCGCGCCCACCCAGTTCCTCGCCTTCGCCGGGTTCCTCGCGGTGACCCTGGTCGTGCTGGTCAGCCTGCGCAGGCAGCGGCCGATCGGCCGGTGGCGCTGGCCGCTGCTGGCGCTGGTGTTCGCGTTGTCCGCGGCCGGGACCGCGTCGGTGCAGCCCGAGCACCTGCTCGGCTTCGCGCACTGGTCCGAAGGGGACGCCGGCTGGACGGTGGCGCTGCTCCTGCTCGACTGCCGGATCCCGACCTTCACCCTGACGCTCGTCGCCCAGTACGTGATGACCTTCGTGCAGGTCGGGCTCGCCGGGAACGCCGCGACCTCGTTCTCCGACGCGGTGAACGCGACCGTGCTGATCCTCAGCTACCAGACCGCGGTGGGTTTGATCGCCGCGGTGCTGCGCGCGCTCGCGGTGTCCTCGGCCCGGGCGGCCAGGGAGGAGGAGCAGCTGCGGACCGCCGAGGAAGTGGCGCGGCAGCTGCACCAGGACCGCAAGAACCGCTACGCCGACCTGGAAGGCACGACCGTTCCGCTGCTCGACGGCCTGGGCTCGGGTGCCCTCGACCCGGGCGAGGTGTCGGTCCGCCGGCGGTGCTCAGTGGAGGCGGCGAAGATGCGCCGCCTGTTCGCCGAGGACGCCTCCACCCCGGATCCGCTGCTGCACGAGCTCCGGGCCTGCATAGAACTGGCCGAGCGGCAAGGGGTTTCGGTGCGCTTCGCCGAGTACGGCAAGCGCCCGGCGATCCCCAAGGAAGTGCGGCGCAAGCTCACCGAGCCGGCGGTCACCGCCCTGGCCACCGCCACCGGCACGGTGCGGGTGACGGTGGCCGGCTCCGGCGACGCCGTCACGGTCAGCCTCGTGGCCGCGGCCGTCGAACCGGTACTCGCCGAACCCCGGTCCGACGGCGACGTGGTCACCTCGACGGTGGTGGACGGCGGCCGGATCTGGATCGAGGCGAAGTGGAGCCTCCCGACATGACGTCCTCCCCCGCCCGCCGAGGCGGGATTCCCTGGAATGGCACGACATCGAGCAGCGGAGGTTGGAGTTGATCACGGTCGTGGTGGTAGACGATCATCCCGCGGTGGTCGCCGGCGTGCGGGCCTGGTGCTCGCTGGCCGACCCGCCGATCAAGGTGCTCGATTCGGGCCCGGCGGTGTCGGTCGCGTGGCTGGATCCCGGTGCCACCGCCGACGTGGTGATCTTCGACCTGCAGCTGGACATCACCGGCCCCGCCTACGGCGACCTCAAGCGGCTGGTGGACGCCGGCCGCCCGGTGGTGATCTACAGCATGCGGGCCGACCGGGAAACCGTGTTGACCTGCCTGGACATCGGCGCCTTCACGTACCTGACGAAGGCGGAGGGCGAGGACCACCTGGTCGCCGCCGTGCAGGCCGCGGCGACCAACACGCCGTACCTGCCGCCGTCGCTGTCCGGCGCGTTCGGCACCGACGACCGGCCGAACCGGCCCCGGCTGTCGCCCCGGGAGACCGAGGTGCTGCTGGAGTGGTTCCACTGCGAGTCGAAGGAAATGGTGGCGCGGCGGCTCAACCTGACGGTGCACCGGGTCAACTCCTGCCTGGAGCGGGTGCGGATCAAGTACGCCAACGTCGGCCGGGAGGCCCCGACCAAGGCCGCGCTGGTCGCCCGCGCGATCCAGGACGGCCTGGTGCGCGCCGACGAACTCTGACCCCCGTCACGCAGGCCCGCGACCGGCGGTTCCCGTCGAGCTCTGAGATCGAAGCCCTCCGAGCGAAGGTGCAGCGGCGCGTTCAGCGCGGCATGATCCCCCGGACAGGAAGTTCGGGTCGCGATACCGGCTCGCCGGCGTTCCCGGCTGATTCCGTGGCCTGTCCCGGATTACGTCGTGCGGAGTTCCTTCTCCAGCGGCGTCGGGAAGGACGGGACCACCCGAGTGCCGTCCAGCCGGGGCTGCAGCCTGTCGGCGGCGTCCTGGACCGCACGGGCTGCCGCCACACCGCGGTCGACCAGCAGTCTGGTAGAGATCTCCCCGTCCGGCCGCACAGCCCAGCCGCCGACGACCTCGCCACCCCACCAGATCGTCGGCCCGATGTTGCCGTTCCGGTCGAACAGGGGCCGGGAGTCCGCAGGCAGGTACCAGTCGCGTTCCTTCCAGCCCATCGGCGTCGGGTCGAGGGCGGGCAGCAGCGCAGCGGACGGGGCGGCAGGCTCGTCGGCCACGGCGTCGTCGGCCAGGACCAGCCCACAGCCGACGTCCCCAGTGTCCAACGCGGCGAGGGCCTTCCTGGTGACACCGAGCGTCCAGCCGGTCCACCACTGGACGTCGGCGACGGTGGCCGGGCCGAACCGCCGCAGGTACTGCTCGACCAGTCGGGCCTTGGCATCCGGCGGCTCGGGGATCCCCTGCGGCCACCAGTTCGACGCCGGTTCCCAGGTGTGCGCCCGGGACGTCCACGATCCGCGCGGCTCGCAGCGGACCATCCGCCCTTCGGCCGCCATCAACACCAGCACGTTCGTCGTGATGTTTCGTTTCACGTCCCACTTGTTGCCGGACGTCGGCAGCAGCGCGGTCCGTAGCCGGGGCTCGTCGGCCGACAGCTGGGCTGCGGTAGCCGTACCGCGTTTCGCCAGCGCCCGTTCGACGGACGACTCCAGCGACCGCAGCCACCCGTCGACATCGGCGGGCAGTTCCGGCTCGGTGGAGATGGTGGTGAGCTGCCGGACCAGCCGTTTGCGTTGCTGGCCGGCGATGTCCAGCGACGCGGCATGGTGCACGACCGGAACCAGATCGGCAGGCACCACGAACAGCGTCCGGCGCATCGCCAGCATCCGGACCAGCTTGCGGTCGTCGTACATCACCCTGGCCACGTCCTTGACCGACGCCGACGGGCAGCGGGCGAGCACCGACAGGAAGACGGTCGCTGGGTCGGTCGCGTGCAGAACCACGACGTCGGCCGCCGCCCGCTCCGGATCGGTCGCCGTGCCGCCGAGGTGATGCCGGGCGACCAGCCGGGCCCGCCGCCCTTCGATGCCAAACCGCATGAGCCCCTTGCTACCAGCCGACACCGACAACCACCGGCCGCACCGCCATGAAACCTGCCGGTCGGATGCGCTCATGAGCTGGCCGCTGGCTGATGACGGCGAGGTAGGCACCCGACGTCCAGATCGCCAACATGATCGGCCGGCACTGGATCAGGACCCAGCCGCAGCCGGCCGGAAATGGGGTACGAACGGCCCCCACCGCGCGCGAGCGGACCTCGCTAACGTCCTCCGCGGAGATCCAATCGGGAGGAATCGGTGGAGACCAAGCGGATTCGAGTCGGGGTGGTGGAGGACCACCCGCTGTACCGCGCGGCGGTGGCCCGGATGCTCGCCGACGCGCCGGACGTCGAAGTGGACGCGGTCGCCGAATCGGTCGCGCAGTTCGCGGCCCGCAGCCGGTGCGCTGGGAGCATCGTCGTGCTGGACCTCGGGTTGCCCGGTGTGCGGGGCGCGGCGGCGGTGATGGAACTCGTGCGTCGCGGCCACCCGGTGCTGGTCGTCTCGGCGATGGCCGACCGCACCGAGGTGGTCGGCGCGATGCTGGCCGGGGCCCGGGGCTTCCTCGGCAAGGACGCCGAGGGCGAGGAGATCCTGTCGGCGATCCGGGAGATCGCGGCCGGGCGCAGCCACGTCGCCCCGAAGCTGGCGGCGGTCGTGCTGGACACCTCGCGGGAGCGCAACGCCGGCGCGCGCATCGAGCTCTCGCACCGCGAGGCCGAGGTGCTCAGCAGGCTCGCCGCCGGCGAACGCGACCAGGACATCGCGATGGGCCTGCGCATCAGCATCCGCACGGTCCGGTCCTACTTGGACCGGATCAGGGACAAGACGGGACTGCGGCGGCGTCCCGCGCTCACCGCCTACGCGATCGAGAACGGCTTCGTCACCTGCCCGGCGCCCGACCGGATGCCGGCCTGAGAGGGGAATGCCGCGGTGCGTCGCGCGGATCCGCAATTCCCATTGAAATCGAAGGTTCGATTTCCATGAGGTTTTTCCAACCTCGTTGTGCGTGGCGGTGCGGGTAGCGGCCCCCTGCGGGAGTTACAGCGCCCGCCTGGTCTGTGGGTGCCCCTCCTGATGTATGCCAATACACGGCGGAGGGGCCGTCCTCGCCGAGGGAACCCCGGAGGGGTGGGCACCGTGAACCCGCGGCGGTGCCAGTGTCGTAGGTGGGCTATGCGCCTACGGCGCATGCGACACCCCATGGACGTGCGGCGTTGCGACCCGCGGCTGCGGACCGACCAGGATGAAAAACGCTCAATGGAAATTGCGGAGGACGGAGTCCGCACCGCCACGCAAGGCGAGCCTGGAAACAGGCCCTGATGTCGGGAGAAGCGCGTGATGATCCTCGCGTCCACGATCTGCTTGATGGCGATGCTGGCCGTCAGCGTCCGCCTCGCGCACCACGCCGGGTACCGGCGCGGGCGAAGGCGGGAGCGGGCCGTCATGAACCGGTACCTGCACGACACCGTTCTGCCGACGCTGGAGGCGCTGGCGCTGGCCGCCCCGTCGGACGCGGCCGCCGCGCCGGTCAGGCTCGCCGAGCTGCGCCAGGCCGCCAAGGAGCAGGCCGCGTTGGTGCGGCGGGACATGATGGCCCGCGCCGAGGCGGGGCGCGCGCGGCTCGAACCCGACCTGGTGGCGCTGGCGGCGGATCTGGCGCGCCACCGGCTGCACGCCGAACTGGTCCGGGGGGACGTGGACGACACGCTCCCGGCCCATCGGCGCACCGCGATGCGCGACGCCGTCCGGGAAGCGCTGCGGAACGCGCAGAAGCACAGCGGAACCGATCGCGCAGTCGTGCGCGTCGAGGAGCGCGACCGCGGGATCGCGGTGGTCGTCCGCGATCACGGGTCCGGCTTCGACATGGCGGGCAGGGACGCCGGATTCGGCATCAGGGAGTCGATTTCGGCCAGGATGGCGGAGGTCGGCGGCTCCGCCCGCGTCGAATCCCGCCCCGGCTGGGGAACCCAGGTCACGCTGTGGGTTCCGCAGTCATGACCCGCGGAGCGCCGCTGGCCGCGGCGGTCTGCGTGGCGCTCGGGGCCGGCCTGCTCATCGGCGCGCCGCCCGCCTCCGCGCAGTGCGCCGCTCCCGCCGGCGTGTACCGGGAGGCGATGGGGTGGGAGCAGCGGCTCACCGACGCATCGGGGACCTGGCCGGTCGCCGACGGAACCGGGCAGCTGCTCGCGGTCGTCGGCACCGGGATCGACGCGGACAACGACCAGTTCGGGCCGGGACAGGTGGTGCCGGGCTCCGATCTCGGGGACTGCGACGGGCGCGGCACCTTCGCCGCGGGCATCGTCGGGGCGCGGCCCGATCCGGCGACGGCCTTCGTGGGCATGGCGCCGGGCGCCCGCCTGCTCGGGATCCGGTACACCGAAACCCGCTCCGGTGGCGGCGATCCCGACCCGGACGCGCTGGCCGGCGCGATCCGGCGGGCCGCGGACGCGGGCGCCACGGTGATCCTGGTCGCCGTGCCGGCGCCGCGCACGAGCCCGGCGCTGGCGGACGCGGTGCGGGATGCCCTGGCCGGCAACGCGCTGGTCGTGTCGCCTGCGGTGGGCGACGAGCCCGGGACGCTGTCCTATCCGACCGGCCTGCCCGGCGTCGTGGCGGTCGGTGCGCTCGACCCGTCCGGCGCGGCGGTGCAGGGCGAATCGGGCCCGCACCTCTCGATCGCCGCCCCGGGCGCGGACCTGACCGGCCTCTCTGCCGGGGCCCGCGGCGGGCTCGGGCACCGCTGGGGCGTGGACGGCCCGGCGTTCTCGGCGGCGTACGTCGCGGGCGCGGCGGTGCTGGTGCGCTCCTACCGGCCGGGGCTGAGCGCCGAGCAGGTCGCCGAGCGGCTCGCCCGCACCGCCAGCCACCCGCCGAACGGGCACGACCCCCGGCTGGGATGGGGCGTGCTGAACGTCGGGGCCGCCGTGGTCGCGGAGCTGCCCGACGATCCTTCCGCACTTCAGCTCCCGAACGCCCCGCCGCCGCCGGTGGCGACCGTGCGTCCGGCCACGGGCCCGGCGCCGCTGCCCGACCACGAGCCACTACCGGGTTGGCTCGCGCTGCTGGGCGTTGCCGCCGCCGCTCTCGCCGTCGTCGCGCGAACGACCATCCGGCTCGGCAAGGCCCGCGGCTGGCGCCCGGGATCCCGACGCTCCCCCTGAGCCGAGTTGCGCCGACTCGGCCTCCAAGGAGCCGACCGGCTCGCTGTTTCCGCTGGTCACGGGGCCGTGAGTCTTTTGGGCTGCCATGGCGAAGACCTATTTGTCGCCCTACGACCTGGCGACGGCGAGCGCCGCGAACGTTCGTGATCGAGTGGGTGCTCACTCGTCTTGATCTTGGCCCGCCTCTTCGCGGGGTAAGGGCCACCCGCGGAATGGCGGTTCCGCAGTCCCATCGAGCAAGGCGGCGAGGTCGCGGCGCAGTTCCTTCTCGGTGTCGTACGCGACGCTCACCTCGGGACGCCCAGGCACGCGGAAGGTGACTCGCCAGGTGCCGGTGGGGGTCCGTTCGATCTGCATCAGAAGTTCGTGCCCCGCCCCCCAGCGGATGACTGTCCCGTTCACGGCGTGCCGCTCCCCTGCTCGTACGGCTTCACGCTATGCGTCGCGACGGTCGCGCAGTAGAGTCCTTCGCCTGGGGAGCGCCGGGGCCGCTTGACCGAGCCCGCGGCGAACGCCCCCAGGGCCGGAGTGATGCACCCCCAACTCGCCCCCGTCGTGCACAGCTGCCGAGCACTTCAGGCGCGATGTCGTTGCCCCGGGGCAGAATGCGGGGCATGTCCCAGTCATCTCCGCACCGGCACCACGCCATCGACTACGTGGAGCTCACGGTCACCGATCTCGAAGCCGCCAAGCGCTTCTACTCCGAAGCGTTCGGCTGGCGGTTCAACGACTACGGCCCGGCTTACGCCGGCATCCGGGCCTCGCAGGACGAATCCGCACCCGAGGTCGGCGGCCTGCGCACCGACCAGGAGGCGCGAGCGGGTGGGCCGCTGGTGCTGCTCTACTCGACCGACCTGGACCGGTCCGCGGAGGCGGTCCGGAACGCCGGCGGCCGGGTGGTGAACGGGCCGTACGAGTTCCCCGGCGGGCGCCGGTTCCACTTCACCGACCCGAGTGGGAACGAACTCGGCGTCTGGGCGGAGGCGTAGCGGAGTCGTGAGTGGCAGTGGTCGCCCGAACGACCACTGCCGCTCACGACCCCGATGGGGAGTGGAACGGCCGCTGAGCGACGGGGGATTTGCGCTCAGCGGCCGGGTTCGCGGGTCGGTCCACAGTGGTCAGACGGTCACAGCGCGGACCGCCTTTCCCCGATCGCGCCGTGGACGACGTCGTTGATGTCCCGCCAGGACGGCGAGCCCGGGTCCAGGACGCTGCTGTGCGAGGACACGTCCGGGACGAACCAGCCGTCCGAGTCGTGGCTGGACGGCAGCGGCGTGACGCCGGGGAAGTCGTCCGGGTCGGGCCCGTGGGCACGGCTCTGCGCCCACTGGATCGGGTCGTGCTCCAGCGTGACCGAGTACCGGGCCGTCGGGTACGGGTTGGTCAGCTCCGTCACGCCCTCGCCCATCCCCGCCGAGGCCACGTGGATCACGTTGTCCGCGCGCATGCCCGCCGCGTCGGCCAGGCCGACGATCGCCCCGCCGTAGCTGTGCCCGATCACGGTGACCTGGGCGTCCTCCCCCAGCCTGGGGCGCAGGTCGTTGTTGACGAACTCCGCCAGCCGCGGCGCCATCTCCCGCGACGGGCCCGCGGAGCTCGCCTCGGGCAGGCCCTGCGGGAAGTCGCCGTTCATCCACAGCACCGAAGCCGTCCGGCCGGTCGGGTCGGCGCCGGCGTAGCTGCCCACCCGGTCCGCGTAGCGCGGGAAGTCCTCCAGCCCGGTGTTCATGCCGGGAACCAGGACGGCCACCGACCGGGTGTCGGAGTCGAGCCGGCCGATCAGGCCCACGATCCGCCCGTCCCCCGCCGGGTCGAACTCGATGATCTGCGTGTTGCTGTTGAGGATCTCGTCGTACGCCGCGATCTTCTCCCGGAGGTGCCGGATCTCCGCCTCGCGGTCCCCCGGGCCCGGCCTGGCCTCCAACTCCTTCAGCTCCGCGCCGGCCACCGTCCGCGCGGCCTCGATCTGGGCCCGGTTGGCGGCGTTCAGGTCGGCGACCGAGCCACCGGACGGGCCGTCCGCCAGCTCCGGGACGACCAGGTCCGGGTTCAGCCGCCGGATCTTGGCGGCCTGCTCGGCGTCCCAGCGGCGCACCGCGACGTTCGACGCCGTGATCCCGTCGATGATCCCGGTCAGCCTGCTGGAGGCGGCTTGCAGGCCGCGCTCGTTCAGCTGGATGTTGCCGGAATGGCCGGTCTGGGCCGCCTGCGAGCCGGACACGTTCGCGAACGCGGACGTCACCAGCGTGCGCGCGGTGAGGTTGCGGCGGGCTTCACCGAGCACCGCCACCTGGTCGGGCAACGCCTGCGCAGCGGTGTCGAGCGCGGCGTGGTTCACCGCGAACCGCGCCACCGAGGTCTGCTCGGAACGGTCCATTCTCCTGGCTCCTCACGGGAAATCCGGACGACCGCTCAGATCCTGAGGGCCGGCGGGGTGATGTCGTCGAGCAGGGCGTGCTGCGCCTGCTGGGCGCGGGTGGCGCGCTCGTCGTGCTGCCGGATCATCCGCGCCGCCCAATCGAGGTCGTCGCGGAACTTCTGGTCGCGGTCCAGGGCCTTGCTGGTGGCCTCGCAGCTGCTGGTGATGTTCGACCGGTGCGCGCCCGCCGCCGCGGCCGACGCCTGCACCCGGCCGAAGGCGTTCTGCGACGCGGCGCCGTGCCGCAGCGCCTGCGAGGTGTTCAGCAGCGGATTCCTGGTCCCCTCGACGAGTTTCGCCACCGCGTCGAAGAACTTCGGGACCTCGGCGCGGAAACCGTCCGGGTTGCTGGCGGATGCGCCGGTGCTGGCCGAGTTCTGCGCGCCGCGTTGCCGGACCGCATCCCGCGCCCGGCCGAGGAACTCCCGGTACTGGCCGCCGGTGTAGGTCGACCACTGGCCCCACCCGTGCGCCTCGAAGATCGCGTGGGCGTTGCGCGCGTTCGTCGCCGGGTCGGCGTTCGCCGCCTCGTTGCGGTGCCGCTGGTCGAATGCGTTGCCGTGACCGGGATTCACCGACCGGATCTGCCACAGCCCGACCGACGGGCCGTACACCTCGTTCTGCAGGGACACGTCGCCGATCGCCCCGGGGTTCCCGCGCGACTCCGCGAGCGCGACGGCGACCGCGATCCGCAGGTCCTCGCCGCTGAAGCCGGCGTTCGCGGCGTGCTCCGCGATCTGCTGGTCGGTGAGCGTTGGCATCGGTCTCCTCGCCGGAGTCGTTTCACAATGGGGTGCGGGCACGTGCGAGAGGTGTCCGCCTGGTGCGCTGGGCGCCGTTTTCGCGCGAAACCGGCGCTCCGCATGAGGGGCGGGTGACGTTTTCGCGCGAAAACGCCAGCCCGCCAGGCGCCGGACACCTTCGGGACGGGCTTGGCCGGAGCCCGTCTGGAACGCCCCTACGAGGAGCGTTGGCCGGGTGGTTCGGCGCCGAGTACGGAGGGGGTGATGACCGAGGACTCGCCCCAGACCTCCTCGGTCTCCACCAGCCACGGCGGGATGCGGCGCGCTCCGGACATGTCCTGTCCTCCCGGCGCGAACGGCATCATCGGCATCATCGGCATGCCGCCGGCGCCGCTGCCCGCCGCGTTGACCGCTCCCGCCGCGGCACCCAGCACCCCCGCGGCTCCCATCGCGTTCGGCACCGCAGCGACGCCGCTGAGCCCGGCCGCCGCCGTCGGGGCGGGCACGGCCGCTCCGCCGCCGAGCGATGCCCCGCCGCCGAGTCCGGGCATCGCGCCGCGCGGCATGCCGACCGGCTTGGCTTCGTCCTTCTCCTCGTCCGCGGGGTCTTTCGGCTTCCCCCACTCCGGGACCTTCGGCGGCCGGAAGCCGCCGAGCCGTCCCATGCCGGCGGCCGACGCCGCGGCCAGCCCGGCGGTGAACATGTTGCCGAACAGCGGCGTGCGCGGTTCCGCGCCGGGCTCCGGCTGCTGCCCGGGCTCGGGTTCCCCTGCCCCGTCGCCGGATCCGTCGTGGCCGCCGGTGCCGCCGTCCGCCCCGCCGCCGTCCCCTTCGCCGGGCGCCGGCGCGTCCGGCACCTCGGTCTGGTCCGCCAGCGGCATCCCCTGGTCCGCCGCGCGGTACTGGCCGCCGAGCTCGGTCATCACGGCGATCGCCTTGGCGTGCGCGGCATCCGCGGCCGCCGTCGCCTGCTGGTGCTCCTGCACCGCCTTCGCCGCATCGGCCTGCCGCCGGCGCAGCTGGGCCACGGCCGCCGGCGAGGCCGACCGGTCGACCTCCAGCGGAGTGGTGGCCAGCTGCGCGGTCTCCGCGGGCAGCTCCGCGACCTCGACAGCGGGCGGCATCTCGGTGCGGGCCTTCGCCAGCGCGTCGGCCGAGTCGTGCACCCGGTCGCGGATGGCGAACGCCGCGTCGCCGATCCGGCGGAGCCCGCCGGAGAGGTCGTTGATCATCACCCGGTACTGCTCGGAGGCGCCGCCCCGCCACTGGTCCTGGAACTTCGCGAGCTTGGCATCCAGGTTGCCGGCCTGCTCGTGCAGCGCGGCGCCGACGCTGTCCCAGGAGTCCGCGGCCGGACGCACCGATGAGTCGTCGCCGCGTTGCAGCATCGCGTAGAGCTGCGCATGGCTGTAGGCGGAGAAGTCCGTCGGTTCCCGCATCCCGCTCACGCCTTCCCCACGCCGGGCAGGCCGACCGACTGCACGGCCGCACCGAGCCCGGACAGCGATGCGGTGACCTGGTCGTCGTGCTGCTCGTACGCGGAGAGCACCGTGCCGGTGATCTTCTCGGCGAAGTCGATCGCCTCCCGGGCCCGGCTCACCAGGCTGCGCATCTCCGCCATCGCCAGGAAGTGGTTCTCCCACAACGAATGGGCCTCGCCGAACTCGCCGAGCCGCAGCTCGCGCTCGGTGAGCGAGTCGAGCTGCCCGGCCGGCCGGTCCATCCCGGACAGCTGGGTGGCGAGTTCACCGGCGAACTCCACCAGCGACCGCAGGTGGACCGCGAACGACTCGTTGCTGGACATGGACATCCCTTTCCGCACGTCGATGCGACCGCGCACTGCCGACGTCGCCCCGCTCCGGGATCGCGCACTCGCCTCTCCCACGACCCCGGAGCGGGGCCCTGCCCGCCCGAAAGCTGTTCTACAAGCGGCGTAGCCGCCTGCGGTGCGGGACTAGCTCGCACCGCCGCGCAAACCGACTCTGCAACCGCTGCTCAAGAGGTCGTTCCAGAACGGCTCCGTCAGGCTCAGCCGAAGGCGCCCGGTGCCTGCCACCGGGCGATTTCGCGCGAAATCGCCACCCTCCGTCCCGGACAGCGACGTCCCACGCGTGCCTGCGCACCATTTCAGAAACGCTGCTACCCGCCCTGCTGGAACTTGCCGGCCAGGGCCGAGTCCAGGGCCGCGCCGTCCATCGCCGAACGGCTCAGCAGCGAGCCGAGGTTGTTGATGATCTGCGTCATCTCGCCCAGCGCACCGCGGAGGTTGGCCTCGGCGGTCCGCGCGTCGGAACCCGACTGGCTGCCGGACTGGTACCACGTTTCCCGCACCGGGCCCAGCGCCGTGTCCAGCTCCCCGAGCGCGTTGCCGATCGCGCCGGAGTACCGGACCAGCGCGCCGCCCGCGTTGTCCACCGCGCCGAAGTTCATCGCGACGGTGTCACTCGACGGTCCACCCGCGTAGATCATGTCTGCTCCTTCCCGGACTGGTCCGTGCGCGTCAGCCGTTGAGGCCGGCGATGATGCCGCCCGAGTGCACGGCCGCGGTCGTCTGGTTGATCTGCGCGCTCTGCTGCTCGGAGAAGCCCGCGTGCTGGTTCATGACCTCGTTGAACTTCGTCGCGATGACCGTCAACGCGTTCTGCGCCAGCTGGATCTTGTCGTTGAGCAGCATCTTGTTCTGGTCGAAGGCCAGCCGGGCCGCGCCGTTGAAGTTCTGCGTCGCGCCGACCAGACCCTCCACCTCCGCGTTGAGCTTGGCCATCATCTCGCGGATCCGCGTAGCCGTGTCGTCGAAGTCGCCGGCCGCCTTGGTCATGATCGCCCGATCGACGACGACACCCTGGGGTGTGCTCATGTGCATCGCCTCCTTTCGCCACCAGACATTAATTGCGTTCGGCGCGGTCGCCCACGGCAGAACTCACGTCGTCACCGACGGCACTTTTGCCCGCATCGAACGGAGTCCAGGCCACCTGGACCAGTTCGTGCCCGGCGCGGCGGCGCACCAGGACCCCGCGCCCGGGCGGCTGCTTGCGCGGCCGGACGTCGCCGAGCAGGGCGCCTTCGTCCCGGCTGCCCGACATCACCAGGCCTGGCGAGCCGAGCTCCCTGATGCGCTGGATCACCGGGTCGAACATGGCGCGCGCCGCGCCGCCGCTGCCGCGCGCGAGTACTAGGTGCAGGCCGATGTCGCGGGCGTGCGGCAGGAGATCCAGCAGCGGCAGCAGCGGGTGCGAGACCTTGCCCGGCGAGGCGACGAGCTCGTAGTCGTCGATGAGCAGGAACAGTTCGCGGCCCTGCCACCAGTCGCGGCGGCGGAGCTGTTCGGGCGTGATGTCCGGTCCCGGCAGGCGTTCTCGCATGGCCTGGGCGACCTGGGCGACGACGTCGTCGAGCACCGGCTCGGAACCGGCGTAGCTGAGCAGGTGTTCCTCGGCGACCGCGCCGAGGAGACCGCGCCGGTAGTCCACCGCGATGATCCGCGCCTCGGCCCGCGTGTAGCGGTCGGCGATTCCGTGCGCGATGGTGCGCAGCAACGCGGTTTTCCCGCTCTCCACGTCGGCGAACGCGATGAAGTGCGGTTCCTTGCCGAAGTCGAGGAACACCGGCCCGAGGTCGGATTCCGCCACGCCCAGCGGGATCGCGCGGCCGGGCGGCGCGCCGAGCCGGTCGACGGTGATCTCGCGCGGCAGCAGCCGCACGCGCGGTGCGGGCGGGCCCGGCCAGGCCCGGGAGACTCGGGCGACGAGATCGGCGGTGCCCGTGCCCAGCGTTTCGGCGCGCTGGTCACCGTCCACTCTGGGCAGTGCGCCCAGCATGTGGAGGCGTTCCGGCGTGATGCCCCGGCCGGGCGCTCCGGCGGGCACGTTCTGCGCGGCGCGGCGATCGATCATCGAGTCGCTCGGGTCGCCGAGCCGCAGTTCGACGCGGGTGCCCATGCTGTCGCGCAGCGGCGTCGGCATGCTCAGCCACCAGGTGGTGGAGATGATCACGTGGATGCCGAAGCCGAGCCCGCGGGTGGCGAGCTTGACCAGCGAGTCCTCCAAGGAGGAGAACTCCTGGCGCACCGTCGCCCAGTCGTCGACGACGACGAAGACGTCGCCGAATTCGCGTTGTCCCCCGGTGCTTTCGGTGAACTCCGCACGGCGCTGCCGGAAGGTCTGGATGGAATCGATGCCGTTCTCGGCGAAGAACGCCTCTCGCTGCTCCAGCAGGGTCGTGGCCTCCGCGACGATGCGCCGGCAGCGCTCCTCGTCCCGCCGCAGGGCGTGGCCGCTGACGTGCGGCAGCCCGGCGATCGAGCCGAGCGCGCCGCCGCCCATGTCCAGCAGGAAGAACTGCACCTCCGCCGGTGTGTGGGTGAGGGCTAGCGAGGAGATGACGCCGCGCAGGAAGGTGCTCTTGCCGCTCTGCGGCGCGCCGATGAGCAGGAGGTTGCCCGCCGCGCCGGAGAAGTCCACCCACAGCTGGTCTCGGCGCTGCTCGAAGGGTTTGTCCACTGTGGCCACCGGGAAGGCCAGGTTCGCGTTCCAGCCCTGCGGGCGCAGGCCGTGCTCCGGGTCGGGCTCCAGCGGCGGCAGGAGCTGGTCGAGGGTCGGCGGCTCGTCCAGCGGCGGGAGCCAGATCGGGTGCGCGGCCGGGCCCTTGCCGATGAGCCTGGACACCATCGCGCCCATGATCGTCTCGCCGGTGCTCTCCCCCTGCTCCGGCGCCGCGGGCCGCTCGGGCACCGGTTCCGGGTCCACGATCTTGTTCAGCCCGAACGGGATCACCCGTCGTCCCGGGGCCGGCGCCGGGGCCGAACCGGCGGCCCGGGGCGCGAGTTCCCCGGAGACGTAGGCGGCCTTGAGCCGCCGCAGCGTGTCGGTGTCGCTCTTCAGGTAGCCCGAGCCCGGCACGGCGGGCAGGTGGTAGGCGTCGGGCACGCCGAGCACGGTCCGGCTCTCCGACGCCGAGAACGTGCGCAGCCCGATCCGGTAGGACAGGTGCGCGTCCAGCCCGCGCAGGCGGCCCTCCTCCAGCCGCTGTGACGCCAGCAGCAGGTGCACCGACAGGCTCCGGCCAAGCCTGCCGATCATCACGAACAGGTCGATGAACTCCGGCCTGCTGGACAGCAGCTCGCTGAACTCGTCGATGATCACCAGCAGCGCGGGCAGCGGCGCGAGGTCGGCGCCCGATTCGCGGGCCTGCTCGTAATCCCGCACCGACGCGTAGTTCCCCGCGGCGCGCAGCAACTCCTGGCGGCGCACCAGTTCCCCGTTGATCGCGTCGGCCATCCGGTCGACGAGGGCGAGGTCGTCGGAGAGGTTGGTGATCACCGCGCAGGTGTGCGGCAGCTCGCTCATCCCGGCGAACGTCGCCCCGCCCTTGAAGTCGATCAGCGCCAGGTTCACCGCCTCCGACGAGTGCGTCACGGCGAGCCCGGTGACCAGGGTGCGCAGCAGCTCGCTCTTGCCGGAGCCGGTCGCGCCGATCACCAGCCCGTGCGGTCCCATCCCGCCCTCGGCGGACTCCTTGATGTCCAGTTCCACCGGCAGCCCGTCGGGATCGAGCCCGAGCGGGACGCGCAGCCGCTCGCGGGCGGCACGAGGACGCCAGGTGACCGCCGGGTCGGTGTCCCGCGGATCGCCGATGCCGAGCAGGTCGGCCAGCCCGAAGGTGGTGGACAGCGGCGTCTCGGCGCCGGCGGTGCCCGGGGAGTGCCACGGGGCCATCGTCCTGGCCAGCGTCTCGGCGGCGGTGGTGCTCAACCGGTCCGGCTCGCCGATGTATCGGAAGCCGACCTCGTCGTCGCGGCCGACCAGCATGCCCATGAAACCGCCGGAGACGTGCAGGAACAGGGCGTTCGCCCGCGATTCGGCGGGCGGCAGCCCGGACAGCTCGATCACGGTGACGCCCTGCCGCTCGGCATCCGGCGGCACCCGGCCGCCGTCGGCGATCACCACGACGTGCGGCCGGTCGGCGTCCGCCTGCCTGCCGAAGGCCGCGCGCTCGCCGAAGTCGTCGCCGAGCAGCTCCGCGAGCGCGCCCATGTCACCGGCCGCCAGCCGGGCCGGCCCCGCCGCGTCGGGATCGGTGTCGTCCTGGGCGTGCGGCAGCCACTTCACCCAGTCCCAGTCGGCCCACCGCCGCGGCCCCAGGCACAGCGCGATCCGCAGGTCGTTCGGGGACTGGAAGGTGACGGCCTGGGCGAGCACCGCGCGCACCAGCTCGATGACCTCGTCGCGCTGCCCGCTGACGCCGATCCGGGCGTAGCCGCGCAGCGCGATGGCCACCGGCAGGTCGGCCACCGTCGAGTAGGTGCGGATGAAATGCCGCAGCGCGGTGGAGGAAACCGGGTCGAGGTCCTCCAGCGGCGCGGTCTGCGGGGCGCGCAGCGGGGTGGCCAGCTGCTGGGGCCCGCGGCCGATGCGCACCTGCCCGAAGTGCGGGTCGCGCCTGCGCCGCTCCCAGCGCCGCGGGGTCGGCACGAGGGTCCACAGGTCTTCCGGTTCGGGCTGGGCGAACAGCAGCGCGGCGCGCTGCGCCTCGGCGGTCTCGCGCACCTGCTTGCGCAGCCCGGCGAGGTAGCGCTGGTAGTCGCGGCGCTCCTCGTTGATCTTCGCCTTGGTGGACTGCCGCCCGCCGGCCAGCGACATCGTGATCATGCCGATCATCACGACCAGGAACAGGCCGCCGAAGAGGTAGGTCATCGGGCCGCCGGATCGTCCGATGTAGACGAACGACATGGCGCCCATGCCCAGCATCATCGGCACCATGAACAGCAGCTGCATCCAGGACTGGCCGCCCTTGACCAGGCTGGGCGGCGCCTGCAGCACGATCTCGCCGCCGTGCTGCTCCGGCGCGCGCCCGGGGCGCAGCGCTGGTTGGGTCCGCATCGGTTCTACTCCCCGGGCTCGGAACGCGTGCCGGTCCCGAGTGTGGTCATCTCCGCCGCTGCGCAGGTGGGTACTTTTGCCGTCCACCTGAGATCCCGGCGGACCTACGCTCGCGGGGAATGGAGGTGCGGGATGGACACCAGTCAGGTCACCGCGATCATCAGGGCGGGGCTGTCGTTGCTGGCCCAGACGATCAGCGACGTCACCGGCGACCCGGGAGAGCTGCGGTCCAAGGCGCGGGACTGCGCGGTGTGCGCCGAGCAGGTGGGGGCCGCCGCGTCGGCGACCGGGCGGATCGTGACCCAGCTGGGCGAGACCTGGAACGGCCGGGGCTACGACGCCTGCCGGCAGACGTCCGACAACTTCGTCGACCAGCTCAACAACGCCCTGAAAGTGGCGCTGGAGAGGGAAAGCCAGCGGCTCACCGCCGCCTCGGACGCGCTGGTGAAGGCGCGCAACACCGCGCAGGCGCAGAAGAAGGGCTTCTTCGAGACGGCGATGGACATCGTGCAGCGGATGATGGACGCCATCAGGGCGGCGCATTCGATGTCCTCGCCGTGGCGCGAGGCGGCCATCGCGCTGGCCATCATGAACGCGGTCGTGCAGGCGCTCCAGGCGAAGTCCCAGGCCGAGGCGGATGCCGAGCAGACCAGGAACGAGCTCAGCCAGACACTGTCCACCTTGTTCGCCGACAGCGGCGCACCCGCCGCGGTGGCCGCCTGAACCGAACGGGACATCGCCGATGAACGCGCTGCACGCCCACCAGGACCAGGACGGCCCGCCGGAGCTCGCCGAGCTGATGCGGCGGTTGCAGGACCAGCAGGCGGAGATCGACCGGGCCCGGCAGGACGTCGACGCCACCCTCGTCTCCGGCTGCTCCCGGGACAACGAGGTGACCGTCACCGTGCGGGGCACCGGCAGGTTCACCGAGGTCTCGATCGACCCCGAGGCACTGCGCCGGTACGACGTCCGCGATATCGGCGCGATCGTGGTGGAAGCCGCCAACGACGCGCTGGACCGGCTGGCGCAGCACGCGGCGCGGCGGCTCGCGCCGGCGCTCGACGCCGCCGACGAGTGGACGTGATGTCCACTCCGCGCCGGGTGACCGTGGTGGCCCCGGGCTCCAGGATCGATGTCGCGCTGCCGTTGGAGTGCACGGTGGCGGAGCTGATCCCGCAGCTCGTCCGGCTCACCGGGGTGCCGAGCCGCCCGGAGCAGCACCCCGGCTGGGTGCTCGCCCGCATCGGCGGCTCGGCGCTGGCACCCGGCCTCACGGTGTCGGCGACCCTGGTGCAGGACGGCGAGATCCTCTGCCTGAATCCCCGCCCGAGGCAGGAGATCCCGCTGGTCTTCGACGACACCATCGACGCGATCGCCGGTGCCGCGCAGACCCGCTCCGGGCCGTGGCGGCCGAGGGCCGGGCGGAACCTGAGCCTCTTCGCCGCCGCGGCGTTGTTCGTCGGTGCCACCGTTTTCGCGGCCGCGGCGCTGGCCGGCGGCCCGGCGGCGCCGATCGGGTGCGCGGTGATCGCCGTGGCGCTGGCGGTCGCGGGCGGCGCCCTGTCCCGGGCCCGGGGCGACCTGGATTCCGGCAGCGCGACCGCGGGTGCGGGCGTGGTCGCGGCGCTGCTGGCGGGGATCACGGCCCTTCCGCCGCACCTGCCCTGGCCGGTCGAGGTGGGGTCGTTCGCCGCGGGTCTGGGCGCGGTGGCGCTGTACGCGACGGCGGCGGCGATGCTGGTCCACCGGTTCACCGTGTTCGCGCCGATCGTCGCGGCCTCGGCGCTCGGCGCGCTGATCACCGCGAGCGTGCCGCTGTTCGACCTGCCGGGCACCTCGGTCGCGGCGGTCTCGGTTGCGCTGACGGCGGCGCTCACCGCCGCCGCACCGATGATCGCACTGCGCCTGGCCAAGCTGCCGATGCCCCGGGTGCCCGCTGACATGGACTCGTTCCGCGCCGACGAACAACCCACGCTCGACTCGTCCGTGCTCGGCCCGACGACGACCGCGACCGACGTCCTCACCGGCCTGGTCACGGCGCTCGGCCTGGTGACGGCCGGAGGCTGCCTCGTGCTGCTCGGCGACCCGTCGCCGTGGGCGGCGGTGCTGGTGGGGCTCGCGGCCACCGCGTGGCTGCTGCGCTCGCGCTCCTACGCGGGCACCGCTGAGCGAGCGGCAGTGATCGTCATCGGCCTGTTCCTGCTGATCGGCCTGAGCGCGCGACTGCTGTCCACACTGGACTACTACTGGACGCTCGCGGTCGCCGCGTTCGCCGTCGTGGCGGGAGCGGGCTGCCTGCACTACGCCGCGCGCAACCCGGCGAGCCCGCCGTCCCCGCTCCGCGCCCGCTGGCTGGACATCCTCGAATACCTGGTGCTGATCGCGCTGATCCCCACGGCGGCAGCGGTCCTGGACCTCTACAACACGATCCGCGACGCGGTCGGCTGAACCCCCTGGCCAACCCACGTTCCGGCAGCCGTCCGCCGGTAGTCCCGCAATTTCAATGGAAATCGAAGGTCCGATTTCCATTGAAATTGCGGGATGACGGCCGAGGGCATGGGCCGCTGGACCAGCCGATCCTGATCGGCGTGCTGTTCGGCGGCCCGTGGTGGTGGGGACCGCTTTGGTACGTCTGGGCCCTGGCGGGAGTCGTGCTGGTCGCCCGCGCGCAGATCTACCTGGCGCGTCCGCTCGGGCTGTTCGTCGTGCTCATCGGCGTGATGGTCGCCCCGACGTTGCCCAGCCCGGACGGATTCGCCTGGCTCCCGGCGATGCTGCTGCTGAAGCTCGTCCTCGCGCACGCCGTCCCCGAAGAGCCGTACGGCCGCAACCTCAGTCGACCTTGATGAGGGTGACCTTCATGGACGGCCGGTAGGTCGTTCCGTCGTCGGTGCGTTCGTGCAGGACGGTCTGGACGCGGTGGCCGACGCTGAACTCCACCGTGGCACGGGTGGTTTCGCCCTGGTAGGTCCACGTGTCGCCGCGCGCGACCAGGCCGCTGACGACCACGTTCCCCTGGCTGTCGAAGAAGTGCGAGGTGTAGGTCCCGCTCGTTTCGTCGTAGCCGATGATCTCGGTGCCGCCGACGCCGGTCTCGCCGATGCGCCCGTACGCCGTGTGGAGGAGGAAGAAGCCGCCGGGAGCCCACTCGTACACGTCGGAGGTCGTGATCGCCGGCCCGGGGGTTCCGTCGTCGTTGATCACGTGGCCTTCGTTGATCCACCTGCCCACCCAGGCGCCGAGCGCGTCGTGCTGCGGGCCGCGCGTTCGCCCCGGCCCGTCGGCGTGCTCCTCACCCCGGTTGACCGCCACTACTCGCGATGTCTTCTCGGTCATGTCTGCTCCTTGCGGTTTCCCAGGCAGCGGGAAGCCCAAACGGGCCCTCCCGGCGAGTGGACCGTGGTATTTTCCCCGCGATCTGCAACAGGGAGTACTGCGGAATGGCACACGAGTCCGTCGAGATCGACACATCCGTGCCGCACTCGGCGCGGATGTGGAACTACTGGCTCGGCGGCAAGGACAACTACGCCGTCGACCGCGCGGCCGGCGACGATTTCCGGGCCCTGTTCCCCGGAATCGACTTCGCGGCGCGCGCCGGGCGGGCGTTCCTGGCGCGCGCCGTGCGGCACCTGGTCGTCGAGGCCGGGGTGCGCCAGTTCCTCGACATCGGCACCGGCCTGCCCACCGCCGACAACACCCACGAGGTCGCGCAGCGGCACGCCCCCGAGTGCCGGATCGTCTACGTCGACAACGATCCGCTGGTGCTGGCCCACGCCCGGGCGCTGCTGACCGGCACCCGCGAGGGCGCCACCGACTACGTCCACGCCGACATCCGCGACCCGGAGATCATCCTGGCGTGCGCCGCCGACACGCTGGACCTGGACCGCCCGGTCGCGCTGGTGCTGTTCGGCATCCTGGGCCTGGTCCCGGACGAGGACGATCCATGGTCCCTGGTCCACCGGCTGCTGGGGGCGCTGCCGCCGGGCAGCTACCTCGCGCTGTTCGACAGCCCGGACACCGATCCGGCGCTGCTGGCCGCCCGGCGCAAGCAGGCCGATGCCGGAGCGATCCCCTACCACAGCCGGAGCCCCGAGCAGATCGCCGCGTACTTCGACGGCCTGGAGCTCCTCGAACCGGGGCTGGTGCCCTGCACCCGCTGGCGCCCCGACGAGCCACCGGCCGATTCCCCGGCCGACCTGTCCACGCTCGGCGGCATCGGTCGCAAACCCTGACCGTCCGGCGGCATCAGCACGCGTACCGCCAGAAGTCCCGCATCCACTCGGGCGGGACCGGGCCGTCCATCGCGACCTGGGCGTACAGGACGGCCACCGCGCCGGTGGACGGGACGATGTGCGCCGAGGTCCCGGTCCCGCCGACCCAGCCGTAGCGCCCCGGCACGTTCCACGGGTCGATGGCCGCGATGTCGACCGCGCCGCCGAAGCCCCAGCCCTGGCCTTCCAGGAACACCTCGCCGGTCTCGCGCTGGGCCGCGGTGGTGTGGTCGGTGGTCATCATGCGCACCGAATCGGCCGACAGCAGTCTGCGACCGTCGGCGGTGGTGCCGCCGGCCAGCAGCATCCGGCCGAAGGCGAGCCAGTCGTCGACGGTCCCGACCAGCCCGCCGGAACCCAGCGGGAAAGCGGGCGGGGTGCTCCACTGCCCGTCGGGGCCGTCGGCGAGCTCCAGCCCGGCGGGGTCGCTTCGGTAGTAGCTGGTGAACCGCGCCCGCTTCTCGGCAGGCACCACGAACCCGGAGTCGGCCATGCCCAGCGGCGCGAACACCCGCTCCGCCAGGAAGTCCGGCAGCGAGCGGCCGGAGACGCGGGCGATCAGCACGCCCTGCAGGGCCGAGCAGGTGTCGTACAGCCATGCCTCGCCCGGCTGGTGCAGCAGCGGAACCCGGGACAGCTCGGCCATCCACTCGTCCGTCGCCGGGAAGCTCTGCGGCTCGCGACCGTCCCGCTGCACCGAGAACAGGCGCTGGACCGCAGGCAGCTCGAAGTCGGACGCGAAGCCATAGCCCGCCGTGGAGCTGAGCAGGTCGGACACCGTGATCGGCCGGGCCGCCGGCACCACGTCGTCCACCTCGCTGCCGGGCGTCCGGACGACGGACGGCTCCGCCAGTTCCGGCAGCCACTCCCGGACCGGGTCGTGCAACCCGATCCGCCCCTCCTCGACCAGCATCAGCACAGCCGCGGCGACGACGGTCTTGGTGACCGAGGCGATGCGGAAGATCGAGTCCCGCGCCATCGGTGCGCCGCCGACGGCGAGGGAGCCGACGGCGGCCACCTCGACCCGGTCGCCGTGAGCCACGAGGCCCACCGCCCCCGGCACCGATCCGTCGTCGACGTGCTTCCGCAGGATGTCGTGCAGGTCTGGCATCGTCCACCTTCTGCTCGTGAGGTCTGAGTAGGTAGACGACCGGAGCAGCCGGAACTCATCGGTCGCGCGACCGTCCGATCCGGATCGCGCAGCCGCCGGAGCGGCATGAAGGCGCTGCACCCGGCGACCACATCAAGAAACGGGATTGCCGGCGCCGCATTCCCTGTCATCCTCGCTGAGGTCACTGTCAATTCGTTGTCGAAGAACTCACGGATCATCCGGAGGTCACCGACCGTGCCCGCACAGTCCATCCGCGACATCGTGAACCCCCTGCTCACCCTCGATCCCGACACGAGCGACAACTCCGACCTCGAGATCTTGCGCGATCTCGTCGGCGAGGCCCGTGTGGTCTGCCTCGGGGAAAGTGCGCACTTCGCCTCCGAGTTCGTCCGGCTACGCGACCGAATCGCGCGTTACCTGGTTCGCGAACTCGGGTTCTCCGCGTTCGTGCTGGAGTCCGGCCTGCCGGAAGGCCTGGCGGTCGACGAGTGGGTGCGCGGCGGGTCACGCAGTCTCGCGACGATCGCCCGCCGTGGGATCACCTATGCCTTCGGCCGGTGCGAGGAAATGCATGCCCAGCTGCAGTGGATGCGCGACTGGAACGCCACGCACAGCCATCAAGTGAGGTTCTATGGCATGGACGTGCCCGGCTGGTGCGCCAATCCAGCATCCGGGGTGGCCGCGTGCCTGGACCGGCTGGCCCCACAGCCCGGGGACCGGGAGCTGCTGGCCGCCGCCGATCTCGGTGACCCCACACGCGCGGCCTCCGCAGACGGGTCGGACACGCCCGACGTTCCTGCAGAGCTCTCTCGCGGCATCACCGAGCTCGTGGCACGAGCGGCCGCAGCAGACGACGAGATCGCACTCCGGTGCGCCCACGGAGCCCAGCGCGTGGTCGAGTTCCTCCAGCACGGGCTCTACCCGGAGCCAGGGCGCAACCTGCGCAACGAGGTCATGTCCGACAATCTCCACTGGATCCTCGGCCGCGAGGAGCGGGTGATCGTCGGCGCCCACAACGTGCACCTGCAACGCACCCCCTCCTTCGACGGCACCGAACCCATCGGAAGCCTGTTAGCCCCCGTTCTGGGCCAAGAGCTCGTCGTAATCGGGACCACCCGCGGCGCCGGGATCGTGCCCGGCCTCGACCTCGACGCCACCCCCGCCCGGCGCTACGCCACCCCGGCTGGTGAATTCAGCGCCCCCGCCCACTCCCTCGATGCACTGCTGGACGCCGTCGGCCTCCCGCACCACCTCGTGGATCTGCGTCACGCGCCACCGGAACTCCTTGCCGGAGCCACAGCGATGTCCGGACAAGCCCAGCTGATCGACCTCGACCCCGAGCAAGCCTTCGACGCCGTCGTGCACATCCACCAGATCACCCCGGTCCACGGGGTAACCGACCAGGAGGCCGACGAACCGCTCGGCCAGGCTCCGACCTACGAATAGGTGCTCGGCGAATACATGACGTCGCCGGCCCGGAGATGAGTTTCTCGGGCGGGTGGAGTCTGTACGGTTGGGCCACCGGCAGGTCGCGGGTCCGGACCGCATGCCACCACCGAGATGGAAAGAGACCGACATGGGCGAGATCCACGTGCACGAGTTCGTCAGCCTGGACGGCGTGTTCGAGAGCCCGAGCTGGACCGCCGAATACGGCTTCACCGAGGGCATGGCCCGCGCGATCGGCGGCCTGACGGAGGCCAGCGGCGCGATCCTGTTGGGTCGCAACACTTTCGAGATGTTCGCCCCGGCCTGGTCCGGGCGGACCGCCGAAGACGACCCGGGTGCGCCGTTCTTCAACGACACCCCGAAGCACGTGGTGTCGTCCACCCTGACCACGGCCGACATCTGGAACAACTCGACGGTGTTCGGGGCCTACGACGCGCAGGCGATCCAGAAGCTGAAGGACGACGTCGACGGCAACATCTACATCAGCGGAAGCGGCCGACTGGTGCGCGCCCTGCTGGCCGACGGCCTGGTCGACGGTCTGCACCTGCTGGTCTACCCGCTCGTCCTCGGTTCCGGGCAGAAGCTGTTCCCGGAAGGCACCGCGCGCCTCCCGCTGAGCCTGACCGGCCAGGAGGTCTTCGAGAACGGCGTGGTCCACCTGACCTACGGCCCCGCGAAGTCCTGAGCCGCCACTCCGAGGCGCGACAGCAGCCCAGGGTGAGGTGAACGGACCGTTCACGTCAATAGACGACACGAACGGGCCGTTCACCCTCACCTGCCCCGCACCAACGCACACCACCAACACGAGGTGAACGGACCGTTCACGTCAATAGACGATGCGAACGGGCCGTTCACCCATCGCTGTGCTCTGCGGATGTGAGGCCCGGCGAAGGGTTCCGCGGGTTTCGGCTCGCGGGCGGTCAGTCGCGGAGGGCTCCGGTGTCGATCACCAGGTCCCGGATTCGTTCCAGCGCTCCTTGGGTGACCGCGCGGTCGCCGAGTTCCGCGAAGCGGACGTCCGGGCAGGCCGGCACGCGCCGGGCCAGCTCGGACCGGATGCCGACCAGGCCGGGCTCGCCGAGTTCGGTGGCCGCGCCGCCGACCAGCACCAGCGCCGGGTCCACGGTCAGCGACAGCACCACCGCCAGGTGGGTCCACGCCGCGACCACCTCGGTCAGCCTGCCCCGGTCGGCGAGCGCCCGCACCGGTTCCGCGGTGCCGATCTCGTCGGCCAGCCCGCCCAGCCCGTAGCGCTGCTCCACTGTGGAGTCCCCGGCCCGCTCGCGCAGAGGCAGGAGGCCGATCTCGCCGCTGGCGCCGTGCGCGCCCGGCAGCACTCGCCCGCCGAGCATGATGCTCGCCCCGATGAACCGTCCGATGTAGAGCAACACCACATCGTCGGCGCCGCGGGCCGCGCCGTGCACCCGTTCGCCGGTGAGCATCAGGTTGACGTCGTTGTCCACCAGCACGCAGTCGCCGAACCCGCCCTCGAGCACTTCGCCCAGCGCCTCCGGGCCGGTCCAGCCCAGGTCCGGCGCGGTGCCGACGACCCCGGTGCCCGGCGCCACCACGCCCGGCACCGCGACCGCCACGCCGCACACGTCGGAGGCGGCCAAACCGTTCGCGCGGCACAGCGCGACCAGCTCGTCGACCAGCCATTCCGGCTCCATCCGGTCGCCCTCGTAGCCGGCGTGCCGGTGCGCCACCACGGTGCCGGTGAGGTCGGCCAGCGCCAGCTCCGCCCGGCCGCGGGCGAGCCGGGCCAGCAGCACCCAGCGGCTTCGCGGCCGGATCGCCAGCAGCACCGGGCGGCGGCCGCCGGTGGAGCCGGCCGCGCCGATCTCGTGCACCGCTTCGTCCGCCAGCAGGTCCCGGACCAGCCTGGTGATCACCGGCTGACTGATCCCGGTCAGCTCGGCCAGGTCGGTGCGGGACAGCGGGCGCTCGCGCAGCTGCCGGAGCACCGCCGCGCGGCCGTCCCGCCGCCCGCGCGGGGTCTTGCCTGGTGAGGTCCGCCGATCCTCGGCGAGCGTTCTGGTCACGGGCCGCCTCGACTTTCTTTCTGTCGAAATGAAAGTCTAGCCCGCGACACCGCCGGATCCAAGGCCACACAGGCCGACAGGGCGCCCGTGTGCACTTTCTGTTGCCATGACAGTTGCCATGGCGACACAAAGTGCACACGGACCTGGCGAGCGGCCCTGCCGGACGGACCGGCAGGGCCGCCGCATCAGCCCTCGACGGGCGCGGTGCGGGCGAGCGTGGCGCCACCCGACTCGTAGGACAGCAGCACGCGATCAGCCGCACCGACGGGCAGCCGCACCGTGGTCGCGCCCTTCGGCAGCTCGCGGCTCACCTGCCCGGTGACCTGCTCGCCGTCCCAGCCGAACAGCCGGACCATGCCCGCGACGTTCGCGGTGAGCTCGACGTCCACTGTCGTCGCGTCCACCCGGCGCACCGAGCGGATCTGCGCCGCGTCCGCTGCCAGACCCGGCGCCCCGGACAGCGGAATTCCGTCCACACTGGACTGCAGGATGCTCAGCGGCGAATCCACGCTCCGGGCCGCGGTGTCCGGCAGCACCGGCTCCTTCGGCCGGGCGGCCGGCGGCTGGTAGCCGGGCAGCTCGGCCAGGCCCCATCGGTACGGGTCGCCGCGCACGCCCTTCCAGGTCGACCAGCCGACCCGGGTCTGCGTGGTCTTGTCCTGGGTGTCCGAGTCGTAGATCAGCACGTTCAGGCCCATGCGCGCCGGGTCGACGGCGTCCGGCAGCACCGAGAACGGGATCTTCGCCTCGACCGAGTAGCCGCCGTAGGGCTCGGTGAGCTTCGACGCCACCTGCATGCCGGGCGCGGTCTCCTGCCCCGGGCCCTGGTGGTTGTCCGCGTCCCGCTCGAAGCACGGCGGGTTGCCGTGCTCGGGATCGTTGGTGATCGGGAAGATCCCGGACTTGAACGCGGTGGCGGTGTTCTCCGACCTGCCCGCCGGGTCGATGGTGATCTCCACCGAATCCGTGCGGCGGTGCCGCTTGCAGTCGTTCGGCTCGATGACGGTGCCGAGGACGTCGTCGGTCACGTGCACCAGCACGTACAGCGCGTCGTCGGTGAAGGTCACCTTCGCGGTCCCGGAGATGTCGTCCGCCGGGGCCGGGGTTCCTTCCCACAGCGAGGACAGGTCCAGCTCCGGGCCGGTGTACTCGTCATCGCCCGCCACGCCGTCGACGGCCGGGGCGGACTGCGCCTTCGGGATCGTGGTCACCGGGACCAGCTCCAGCGCCGCCGCCTCGGTTCCGGCCCCATGCGTCGAGGTGGTGTCGATGGTGATCGGGTAGTCGCCGTCGTTGGGCGCGCGGTTGGACGTGGGCAGGCTCGGGTCGGTGTTGGTCACCTCGAAGGTCACCGAACCGGCGGCGGCGGGCGCCAGGGCCGAGTACTCCTTCGCCGCGGCGTCCGCGCGGAAACCGTCGGGCAGGTTCAGCCGCACCGTGCCGCTTTCCGGGGTCTCGCCGCGGTTGACGAGGTCGACCCGCACCGAGCGGGACTGCCCGCTGCCCAGCGTCAGCACCGGCTTGTTCAGGCTGTCCAGCTGCGGCGCGCCGATGTTTCCGGCCCAGTCCCGGAACTGGCCGACCTGCGCCAGCGGCTCGATGGTGCCGCGAACGGCGGGCACGACCCGCACCACGCGCGAGGAAACCCCGCTGGTGTGGTCGGCGGTGTCCAGCCTCGCCGCCAGCCTGGAACGGGTGTTCGGCGCGGCGTCCACCGGCGGCGTCACGGTGAAGCGGACCGCCCTCTCGCGACCCGGCGGCACCGTGCCGAGCTCGCCCGAGCCGGTGACCTGCCATCCGTCCGGCACGTCCAGCCGCACCCGGCCCTGCGGGATGGCGCGGCCTGCGGCCTTGACGCGGACCGTCACCTCGAACGGCGCCCCCGGCACGACGTCGAAGCGGTCGGTCTCGACCGCGAGCTCCGTGCCCGCCGGCAGCCCACCCGAGCCGTCCAGCGCGGCGCCGTCCAGCGCGGCGGTGACCCCGGCGGCGTCCGGGCCGTAGGGGGCGCGGCTGTCGATCTCGGTGAACCAGTCGCAGCCGATCTTCGCGGGATCCGTCGGCGCGGGCGGGTTGCTCGCCCAGCCCTGGGTGCGGTACTCCCACTCCGCTTCGCGCTCCACTGTGGACCAGGGTTTTCCGCCGTTGGCGGCGGAAGGATGCCCCGCCCACACGCCGAGCACCCGGTCGGTGGGCTCGGCCGGGCGGTAGCCGGTCGCCTCGCAGTCCGGCCCGGGGTCCGCGGTGCCCCGCGCTCCCGCCTGGAAGATCCGCCCCACCCGCCAGGGGTTCAGGTCCTCGCCCGAGATCTGCTCCGGGAACGCCGCCGGGTCACCGGCTTTCAGGTACGCCTCGACGGCCAGCCGCGCCGCCTGCTGGTGGTTGCCGTGGTTCCCCGGCGTCGGCGACGGGTCCATGGTGACGATCACCTTGGGCTTGGTCGCGCGAACGACCCGAACGATCCGGGAGAGGGTGTCCTCGTGACCCCAGACCTGCTCGGTCAGCGGCGCGCTGACCGTGTAGAAGAAGTCGAGCTTGTCCAGGTTGTAGACGTGTCCGACGCCGGCCTTGCCGACCGCGCGCCGCTCTTCGCCCTCCCGGATCAGGCCCAGCGGCGGGCCTTCTTCGAAGCCGACGGCATTGCCCCCGCCCTCTCCCCGGGTCGTCGTGATGACGCCGGCCTCGACCCCGTGCTGCTCGCTCCACTGGCCGAGCGAGGACAGCGTGCCTGCCTCGTCGTCGGGGTGCGCGCCGATGAACAGCACGTCGAGTTCGACCGGGTCGGCCGGGCGCGGCACGGCGTCCGCGACCGCTCCTGAACCGAAGGCGAACACCGCGACCGCGGCAGCGATCGCCGGATACTTCCGCATTCTTCCTCCACGAAAAGCGGGACGAGACAAAAGGAACTCCCGCGCCGGAAACAATCTCCCGCAACAGAAACAAAGTTCCCCGAAAAGCCCCCGACCACGCGCTTTTCGGCCGGATTCGACCGCATCACCACATCCTCGGGACCGGGGGAACGAGGAATGCTAAGGAGAAGAAAAAGGGAAAGTCAACAGGCGACCGGAAATCTCCCGACCAATAGGATCCGACCCCGCCTCGCGGGACGGCAGTTTCAATGAGCCTTTTTCATCCTGGTCGACCCGCAGCCGCGGGCCGCAAAGCCGCACGTCGATGGGATGTCGCATGCGCCGCAGGCGCATAGCCCACCTACGACACTCGCACCGCCGCGGGTTCACCGTGCCCACCCCTCCGGGGTTCTCCCGGCGAGGACGGCCCTGACGCCGTGTATTGAACATACATCAGTCAGGGCACCCACAGACCAGGGAGCCTCTGAGGTTCCGCTACCCGCACCGCCACGCAAAACGAGGTTGGAAAAACCTCAATTGAAACTGCGAACCGACGATCCAGGTGGGCATCCGCTCTGGACGGCGGGTCGGGCCGTCCCTACAAGTGTCCACAAGGGACGTCCGAACTCACCTGCCGCGAGCGACCTGCGCGAAGCGCGTGATCCGCACCGAGAGCACCACGAGGCTTCCGGCGGCCGCGGTCGCGAGCAGCAGCATGAACGTCGGGTACAGGTACGGCACCTGGATCCAGGCGACGTCCCGGCCGCGGTAGAGCGCGCTGACGACCCGGTCGACGAACGCGAAGACCAGCAGCGGAATCGCCAGCGGCAGCAGGCGGAGCGCGGCACGAACCGCGTTCGCCCGCTTCGCCGCCCACCGCCGCGCACGCAGCACGCCGCAGGTCGCGAGCAACGCGGCACCCGCGGTCAGCACCAGGAACACGATGTCGGCCGCCACGAGCGGATCGCTGGTCACCGGCGCGGCGGTGCCCTCCACCAGGGCGATGAGCCGATCCGCGATCGCCTTGGCGTCGCCGTGGGCGAGGCCGGTGTTGGCCATGACCGCGATCCCGTACCCGGAAGCCGGCAGCAACGCCTGGTAGGCGGTGGCGGTGAACAGGTCGCCGCTGTGCGCGATGACCGGCGCTCCCGAGTCGGTCGTGCCCACCGACCAGCCGAGGGCGTAGTCGCCGGAGACCTCCGACGACGGGGTGTGCGTGGCGGCGATGGCCGAGGCCGTGGCGATGGTCGCCCCGCCAGGCCCGCGGCCCCCGTTGTTCTGCGCGATCAGCCATGCGGACATGTCGTGCGCGGAGCTGAGCACGCCGCCGGAACCGTTGCCGAAAGCGGGCGGTTCCGGCGCCGCGACGGGCGAACCGAGCACCTTCAGATGACCGTGCGCGCTCGGCGGCAGCTCGTCGGCCGTGTCGATCGTGCGACTGTCGGTCATGCCCAGCGGCGCGAAGACGTGCTCCTGGAGGTAGCCGTCGAAGGGCTGCCCGGCGACCACCTCGACCAGCCGGGCGGCGACCTGGAAGTTGGGGTTGTGGTACTCCCACCGGGTTCCGGGCTCGGCGGCCAGCTCCGCCGTGTTCATCCCGGCCACCGCCGCGCGCAGCGAATCCGGTTGCGGCCGGCTGAAGGGCGGATAGGTCGAGTCGGAGAGCCCCGAGGTCTGGTCCAGCAGTTGGCGCACGGTGATGCGGCCCGCGCGCGGGTCGGCCGTGGTGAACTCCGGCAGGTACTTGCGCACCGGCTCATCGAGGTCCACCCGGCCCGCCTCCGCCAGCTGCACCACGGCCAGCGCGGTGATCGACTTGCTCACCGAGGCCACGGCCATCGCCGTGTGCTCCGTGATCGGCTCGCCCACCGGGGTGCGGCCGTACCCGGCGGCCCGCACCACTTCGTCGCCTCGGGTGACGGCGACCGCCGCGCCCGGCAGGCCGCTGTCCCGGAGGTATTCCTCGACGACGGAGTCGATGTCGGCGGCGCCGACCGGCGGGGCGAACGCGGCGGCGACGGCGAAGGCGCCGGATGCGATGAGTGCTTTGATGATCACGCCGAGCAGTGTCGGCCGCGGATCGTCGTGTCCACATCGGACCAGGGGCCGAATTGCGGGATCGGACCGTGGTCCGATGTGGGGGCGTTCTCCTGCGGATATGGTCGTCTCGTGATCGCTCCTGGGACCGCCGCATCGCGACGACTGGTCGCACTCGACGCCGTGGTGGCGGCCGCGCTCCTGCTCGTGGCGGTGCTGCGCGCGCCCGGTGCCGCGCCCTTCGAATGGGCACTGGCGGTCGTGTTGTGCGCGCCACTGGTGGTGCGCAGGCGCTGGCCGCGAGCGGTTCTCGGCGTCGTGCTCGTGGCGGGCATGACCGCGATCGCCACCGAGGCCGCGAACGACGTCGTGCTCTTGGCGATCGCCTTCGCTCTCTACCTGGTCGGGCTGTCCAGCCCGGCACTCTCCTCGTCGCTGTCCCTGGCGGTTGCGCTGGCCGGGGTCTCGGTCGCCGGGCTGGCGGTGGTCCTGGTTCCGGGCCTGCCGCTCGTCGCGGTGCCGGAGAACGCGGAGTCCTTCGCGACCACTCCGGTGAGCGTGTCCGGTTACAGCGCGGTCGTTCTGACCGGCACCTGGGTGCTCTCGCGGACCGTTCGAGCGCGTCGCCGCCAAGCCGCCCAGCTCGCCGAGCTCCGCGCCCGGCAGGCGGCGGTCGAGGAAAGGCTGCGAATCGCCAGGGACGTGCACGACGTCGTCGGGCACAACCTCAGCCTGATCGCGATGAAAGCGGCGGTCGCCAACCACCTGGTGGACAGCCATCCCGAAGAGGGCCGGGCCGCGCTCGCGACCATCGAGCGGGTCAGCCGCGGTGCGCTGGCCGACGTCCGCGCCGTCCTCGGCGCGCTGCGCGATCCGGCCGAGGCATCGCCGGATTCCGGATTCGACGGCCTGGTCGCCAACGTCCGGGCCGCCGGTGTCGCGGTCGAGTTCGGCGAGTCCGGCCTGGCGGACGTGCCGATGGCGGTGCGGGCGTCGGCGTACCGCATCGCACAGGAAGCGCTCACGAACGTGCTTCGCCACGCCGGGGCGGCCAGCTGCCGGCTCGGCCTCAGCACCGAAGCCGGTGTCCTGACCGTGTCCGTCGTCGACGACGGGAAGCCGCCCGAGCCGCCGGGGCCGCCCGGCCAGGGCCTGCTGGGGATGCGCGAACGAGTCGCCTTGCACGGCGGGACGATCGACATCGGCCCCGAGCCCGGCGGCGGGTTCGCGGTGCGCGCCCGACTTCCGTTCGAGGTGGCCGATGGGTGAGCAACTGCGCGTGCTCCTGGCGGACGACGAAGCGCTCTTCCGGAGCACCCTCCGCCTGCTGATCGACGCCACCCCGGGGATGGCCGTGGTGGGCGAGGCGGCCACCGGAGCCGCCGCCGTGGAACTGGCGGCGGAGCGGGCGGCCGACGTCGTCGTGATGGACGTCCGGATGCCCGAGCTGGACGGGATCGACGCCACCACTCGGATCACCGCGCTGCCGCAGGTACCGAAAGTGCTGGTCCTCACCACGTTCGACCTCGACGACTACGTGTACCGGGCGCTGCACGCCGGCGCCGGCGGCTTCCTGCTCAAGGACATCCGGCCCAACCAGCTGCTCGACGCGATCCGGGTGATCGCCGCCGGCGAAGCGCTGCTCGCCCCGAGCGTCACCCGGCGGCTGATCGCCGAGTTCGCCAGCGGTCCGGCACCGCAGGCCCGGCCCCGCCGCGAGCTCAGCGGGATCACGCAGCGGGAGATGGAGGTGCTGGCGCTGATCACGCGCGGGCTGTCCAACACCGAGATCGAGCAGCACCTGCACCTCAGCCGCAGCACGGTCAAGACCCACATCGGACGGCTGATGACCAAGCTGGCCGCGCGGGACCGGGCCCAGCTGGTGATCGCCGGCTACGAGTCCGGCCTGGCCGACCAACCACGGGACGGCCGCAATTTCCATTGAGGTTTTTCCAACCTCAATTTGCGTGGCGGTGCGGGTAGCGGAACCTCAGAGGCTCCCTGGACTGTGGGTGCCCCTCCTGATGTATGTCCAATACACGGCGGAGGGGCCGTCC
>NZ_JBWKKH010000043.1:0-72702 GCF_056431645.1 Saccharopolyspora sp. NPDC045839 | reverse complement strand
AGCCAGAAACCTAGACGCAGCAACGGCGTGCCCCCAACTCCATGGCCAAACCAGCCACTCACACCACCCACGGAAACGTCACAAGAGCCCAATTTTAGGCAAAATCGGGAGAGCCCCCCGGGCACGGCGACGTCGTCACACCCGCAGCAGGGCGCAGAACATCGCGTCGGTGCCGTGGCGGTGCGGCCACAGCTGAACGCCCGGCCCGTCGCCCAGGTCCGGCACGTCCGGGAAGTACTCGCGCGCGTCCAGCTGCGTGACGCCGGTGCGGCGCACGACGTCGGACACCACGCCCTCGGTCTCCGGCAGGTGCGGCGAGCACACGACGTACGCCACCACGCCGCCCGGACGGGTCAGCTTGATCGCCGACAGCAGCAGCTCGCGCTGCAGCTTCGTCAGATCGCCGACGTCCGACGGCTGCCGCCGCCACCGCGCCTCCGGGCGGCGCCGCAGCGCGCCCAGCCCGGTGCACGGCGCGTCCACCAGGGCGCGATCGAAGCCCGGCTCCAGGCCCGGGTCGCGGCCGTCGGCGACGTGCACCGACACCGACAGCCCCTCGGTGGCCTTGCGCACCAGGTCCGCGCGGTGCGGCGCCTGCTCGACGGCGTCGAGCGAACCGCCGTCGAGGGTGATCAGCGATCCGAGCAGGTTCGCCTTGCCTCCCGGGCCCGCGCACAGGTCCAGCCAGCGCAGGTCCGGTCCCTCGACCTCCGGCCGGGTCACCGCGAGCGCCGCCAGCTGGCTGCCCTCGTCCTGCACGGCGGCGAAGCCTTCCCGCACCGGCTCCAGGTCGCCGGGGTCGCCGGCGCCGGCCTCCAGCCGCACGCCGTAGGGCGAGTACGGCGCCGGGTCGCCGCCGGTGATCGCGGCGAGCTCGTCGGCGCTGATCTCGCCCGGGCGCGCGGTCAGGTGCACCGCGGGCCGGGCGTCGTCGGCGGCCAGCGCCGCCTCCAGCTCGTCGAGGCCGAGCGCGTCGGCGAAGGCCTGCGCGATCCACCTCGGGTGCGCGTAGCGCATCGCGAGGTGGCCGACCGGGTCCTCCTCGCGCGGCGGGGCGACCTTGTCGACCCAGCCCTGCTCGTCGAGTTCGGCGGCGTGGCGCATCACGGCGTTGGCGAAACCGGCCAGCTTGGAACCGCTTTCGAACCGCACTATGTCCACAGTGGATGCGACGGCGGCGTGCGCCGGGATCCGGGTGCGCAGCAGCTGGTAGACGCCGAGGCGCAACGCGTCGAGCATCTTCGGATCCAGCTCGGCCAGCGGCCGGTTGCTGCAGTCGTCGATGACGGCGTCCAGCAGGCCCTGCGCGCGGCAGGCCCCGTAGGTCAGCTCGGTGGCCAGCGCGGCGTCCCGGCCGCTGATGCGGCGCTGCTTGAGCAGCGGCGGCAGCGCCAGGTTCGCGTACGCGTCGCGCTCCCGCACCGCGCGGAGCGTCTCGACCGCGGCGAGGCGGGCCGGGTCGACGTCCACCGGCCGGGCCGGACCGGACTTGCGCTGCGGCGGGCGGGCCTTGGACGGCCTCGACGGCCGGCGGCGGCGATCGTTCACTTGAGCTGTTCTCCTTGCTCGATGCGGGTCCCGCGGGCCCAGTCCGTGGCGGCCATCCGCTTCTTGCCCGCCGCCTGCACCTCGCCCAGCGCGACCGCGGACGTCCCGGTGCCGACCAGCACCCGCCGCCGCTCCACCCGGATCTCCCCGGGCGGAAGCTCGTCCTCGACGACGGACACCGGGCCGAGCTTGAACCGCTCGTCGCGCAGCAGCGCCCAGGCGCCCGGGTCCGGGGTGACCGACCGGATCAGCCGGTCCACGGCGGTGGCCGGTGCGGCGAAGTCGACCTTGGCGTCCTCGACGGTCACCTTCGGCGCGTAGCTGATGTCGTCGCCGGGCTGTTCCTCGGCGCGGAGCGTGCCGTCCTCGATGCCGTCCAGGGTGGCCGCCAGCAGCCCGGCGCCGGAGACCGCCAGCCGGTCCAGCAGCTCACCGGCGGTGTCGGTGGCGCGCACCTCCTCGGTGACCACGCCGTAGACCGGGCCGGCGTCCAGCTCGCGCACCAGCCGGAAGGTGCTGGCCCCGGTGATCTCGTCGCCGTGCCGGATGGCCGCCTGCACCGGGGCGGCGCCGCGCCACGCGGGCAGCAGCGAGAAGTGCAGGTTCACCCAGCCGAACTTCGGGATGGCCAGCGCCTTCTCCCGCAGCAGCGCGCCGTAGGCCACCACCGGGCAGCAGTCCGGGGCCAGCTCCGCGAGCCGCTCCAGGAAGTCCGGTTCGGATGCGCGCGCGGGCGTGAGCACCTCGATGCCGTGCTCGTCGGCGAGCGCGCCTACCGGGGAACGCAGCAGCTTTCGACCGCGGCCGGCGGGAGCGTCCGGCCTGGTGATCACCGCGGCGACCTCGTGGCGGCCGGAGTCCAGCAGCGCCTGCAGCGCGGGCACCGCGGGGGCGGGGGTTCCGGCGAAGACCACGCGCATGTCAGCGACCCCCGAACAGCGGGTGCGGGCTTTCCTTGATCACCGGCGCGCTGCCGTCGAACCACTCGGCCTTGCGGATCTCGCGCATCGCGGCCTTGCGGGTCTGCTCGTCGAGCCGGTCGACGAACAGCACGCCGTCCAGGTGATCGGTTTCGTGCTGGATGCACCGGGCGAGCAGGTCGGTGCCCTCGACCTCGACCGGTTCGCCGTGCATGTTCCAGCCGCGGGCCACCACGTTGCGGGCGCGCAGGCAGTCCCAGTACATGCCGGGGATGGACAGGCAGCCTTCCTGGCCGAACTGCTCCTCGTCGTCGATCGCGGTCCAGGTGGGGTTGATCAGGTGCCCGGCGAACCCGTCGCAGTGGTAGGTGAAGACCCGCAGACCGACGCCCAGCTGCGGCGCGGCCAGCCCGGCACCGCCCTGGTCCTCCATGGTGTCCCACAGGTCCTGGACGAGGGTGCGCAGCTCCTTGTCGAAGTCGACCACCTCGTCGGCTTTGGTGCGCAACACGGGGTCGCCGAAGAGTCTGATCGGCTGGACGGTCACATGGGCTCCCTGGCACGTCGACGACTGACGGACCCGACGAGTCTAGTCGTCACCCGGTCCAGGCCGGTGGTGCGGGAGTTCCGCTGGAATGGCCGCTTTCCGAGCGGTCCTCCGCCACGATTCACTGGGAGACCCGAGTCACGGAGCGTGCATGTCGAGTACCGAACAGCTTCAAACCCTGACCCCGGACGATTACCCGGGTCTGTTCCAGGCGTCCGACGGCGCCTCGGTGCACCAGCAGCGCACCTTCCTGCGGGCCGTCCGCTCCCGGCTGGTGCTGACCGTTTCGGCCGCAACGTTCGCCGCGTTCGCGCTGCGCATCGGCGACTCCCAGATCGATCTGTTCGCGGTGGGCACCGCACTGGCGTTCGTCGGCGCGATGGTGATCGAGCTGGCCATCGTGGGCACCCGGCCGGACAAGGTCTGGTACGAGGGTCGCGCGCTCGCGGAGTCGGTCAAGACCCTGACCTGGCGCTACGTCTCGGGCGCCGCGCCGTTCCCGGCGGACTCCGAGCGGCCCGACGACGAGTTCACGGATCGCATCCGCATCCTGCAGCACGACATGCCGAAGGTTCCGCTGCTGCCGAGCACCGCGTCGACGATCACCGCCAAGATGCGGGCGATGCGCGCGACGCCGCTGGCCGAGCGCAAGGAGGCGTACCTGGTCGGCCGGGTGCTCGACCAGCAGGACTGGTACGCGAACAAGGCGCGGTTCCACCAGCGCAGCGCGCGGGTCTTCCGGACCACGATGCTGATCATGGAGGTGGTGGGCGTCGCGGGCGCGCTGGCGAAGGCGTTCGGGGTGGTGAACTTCGACCTGGCGGGCATCGTGGCCGCGGCGGTCTCGGCGTTCGCGGCGTGGACGGCCACCCGCCAGCACAGCGCGACGGCCACGGCGTACGTGGTGGCCTCCCACGAGCTGGCGGTGGTCCGCGACCTGCTCGACCGGGACCTGGACGAGCAGCAGTGGTCGGCGGCGGTCGTCGACGCCGAGTCGGTGATCAGCCGCGAGCACACCATGTGGCACGCCAACCGGACGAGATGACTGCGAACAGCCTCTTCCCATGATCGACATCGATAGGGTCGCCATGTGACTGACATCTCAATCGGCACGCCCGGTTACGACGCGTTCATCTCCTACAGCCACGCGGACAAGGACGTGGCGGCCGCGTTGTACAAGGGCCTGACCAGCCTCGCCAGGCCCAATTTCCGGCGCAGGGCGATGCGCGTCTTCCGCGATGCCGAAAGCCTCTCGGCGGGTTCGCTGCCGAAGTCGATCGAGCGGGGACTGCTGGATTCGCGGTACTTCATCCTCCTGGCCTCGCCGAAAGCGGCGCGCTCGGAATGGGTGCAGCGGGAGGTCGGCATCTGGCAGGAACACAGGTCGCCGGAGAACTTCCTGATCGCGGTGGTCGCGGGGGAGGTCGCGTGGGGCGATGGTGACTTCGACTGGTCGCGCACCGATGCCCTGCCGCCGGGGCTCAGCGGCTGGTTCGACAGCGAGCCGCTGTGCGTGCCGTTGGCGACCGCTCGCCGGATGGACGCGTTGTCGTTGCGCCACACCGAGTTCCGCAGTGCCGTGTGCAAGCTCGCCGCAACGGTCCGCGACGTGCCGCCCGACGAGCTCGACGGCGAGGACATCCGGCTGCACCGCCGCCGGAAGGTGCTCACGCGGTCCGGGGTCGCGCTGCTGTGTGTCCTCACGCTGGTGACCGCGGTCCTGTCGGTCGTCGCTACGCAGCAGCGGGATCGCGCCGAGGACCAGGCACGCATCGCGCTGTCCCGCGCGCTGGGTGCGGAGGTGTCGGCGCAGCCGAATCCGCGACTCAGCACGCAGTTGGCCACAACGTCCTACGCCACCGCCCCCACCGCACAAGCCCAGGGCGCCTTGATGGCGGCGCTGGAGCGCAATCGCCACGTCGTGTCCTTCGTCCGTCCACCGCAAAAGGAAAGAATGGCAGACGGATTCAACACGGAGATTTCAGCGAGTTCGCATGTCGCGCTGCTCCCGGACGGTTCGGTGCTCGCATTCGCCTCCGAGCGGGACGACCGGATCTCCCTCTGGGATACCCGGCAACGCCGCGTCGTCGGCGAGCTGATCCAGCCGCAGCCGGGTGTGCTGGCGCTGGAGTTCACACCGGACGGGCGCATGCTGATCGTCCACGACGGCAGGGCTTTCCGGATCTGGGACGTGGCGACGTGGCGGCTGGTCCGGGAGCTGCCCCTCGAGTCTTTGAGACCGGTGCTCGCGGTGTCACCGGACAGCACCTTGCTCGCGGCCGCCGGGCAGGAGGAGGGATTCAGCCTGGGGCCGCCGCGCGTGTGGGACCTGCGGACCGGTGCGGAGCGCCTGCTGGACGAGGCGCCGCACGAGATCACCAAGCCGCTGATCTTCACCCCCGACAGCAGGCGCCTGATGACGGGGCGGGCGAAGGGCGCGAGGGACGCCTCGGCCGGGAACGCCGAGACCCGATCGCTGTCGGTGGACGTCGCGAGCGGGGTGTGGGGCCCGCAGGAGCCCGCCCTGATCTCCGGTTCCAGGCCCGCAACCGGCGGCGGACTGCTGGTGATGGCCGACGGCACGCAGGTGCAGCTGTGGGACCTCGCCTCCCGGACCCGCATCGCCACGGCCGACCGGCCGGACCCCATCAACGATGTCGCCATCTCGGCCGACGGGTCGACAGTGGTGCTCAAGGACCGGGCCAACCGGGTCATCGCGCTGGACCGGACGCTGGGCAACCCGGTCCAGCTCACCGAGGAAACCGCCATGGTGCAGGACCTGGCGCTGTCCGCCTCTGGTGACCTCGTCGCCGTCGCCACCACCGATGAGGGCGTCAGCCTGCTGTCCTCCCGGGCGGACGCGCGAGCGCCCCACCCGTCCCCAGCACCCAGCGGTCGCGAGGTGAACGCGCTCGCCGCGGATGGCCGCCGGGCCGTGACGGTCGGGGCGGACGAAGTACAGGTGTGGGACCTCGCCACGGGTACCGTCGAGCGCACGCTGCCGCTGATCGCCGCGCCGGGCGACGCCCCTCGCCCGCGCGTCGATGCGGCGCTGGACTCGACCGGAACTCGGCTGGCGGTGCAGGTCGGAGGCCGGGTCGGGATCTGGGACTTGGAGACCGGGGTGGAGTTGCGGCACTCCACCGGCGCGTTCGATGCGACGTATGGCGACAGTCGTTCGACCGGGGTCCGCTTCCTGGCCGGCGACGACGCGGTCCTCGTCAAACGCGACGGCGGCCCCGAGGTCATCGCGGTGACGAGCGGCGAGGTCATCGGGAAGATCGCGATTCCGATGCCCAAGCGCTCCGCCTTCACCGCCGACCTGGCGGGCCGCACGGTGGCGGTAGTCGAAGGCTCGGAACCGGGCATCATCGGGATCTACCGCTGGGACGGCCGGGAACTGAGCCGGTTCGCGGAGGTCCGCGGAGGTTCCGTGATCACCGACCTCACCGTCGATCCGAGCGGGACCCGCATCGCGTTCTCCGACCGCGACAACTGGATCTTCCTGCGCGATGTCGCCGGCGAACTGGCGACCGAAATGCAGCTGCCGGATGACAGCCACACGGGTATGCCCGGCTACACGAGTGTGCCCGGCCCGGGCCCGCTCACCTTCGGCCCGGATGGCGCCACTCTCATCGGCCACACCGATGGCGGAACGGCGATCCGGTTGTGGGAGGTATCGACCGGAACGCAGATCGGGACCTGGGCCGTGGACGGCGCGACCAACTACGTGCGGCCGGTGTTGACCGGAACCGGCGACCTCGTGGTTGCGGCGACCGGCGGACCTCGGGTGTGGACGGTCCGCCCGGACCGCTGGCTGGCGGCCCTCTGCGCCACGGGCGCGGGAGAGCTCCAAGAACCGGAGCGCACCCAGTTCCTCGCGGGCATCGAGGTGCCGCCCGCGTGCCCCGCCGAACCCGGCTGACCCTCCCCGGAGTCAGTGCCCCGGGGAGGGTTGCCGTGCTTCAGCGCACCGGGACGACCACCGCCGCCGCGCCGCCGCCGCGCCGCTCTCGCTCGGCCGCAGCGATCCAGCGGCCGTCGGGCAGCCGTTCGACTCCCGTTGCCGAGCCGATCTCGCTCGTCGTCTTGAACTGGTGGCCGATGGCCTTCAGCTTCTCCGCCTCCGGCTGGGCCAGGAAGCCCGGCTCCGCCTCGGTCTGCGCCGAGTTGCGCTGCGACGCCCGGGGCTCCGCGATGGCGTCCACCAGGGACAGGCCGCGGTCCAGGCGGCCGGTGAGCACCTGCAGCACGGTGGTGATGATCGTCGCGCCGCCCGGGCTGCCCGCCGCCAGCAGCGGCTTGCCGTCCTGCAGCACGATCGTCGGGCTCATCGAGCTGCGCGGGCGCTTGCCCGGGCCCGGCAGGTTCGGGTCCGGCTGGCCCGGGGTGACCGGCGCGAAGTTGAAGTCGGTCAGCTCGTTGTTCAGCAGGAATCCGCGGCCGGGCACCACGATGCCGCTGCCGCCGGTCTGCTCGATGGTCAGCGTGTAGGCCACCACGTTGCCCCAGGCGTCGGCCACGGTCAGGTGCGTGGTGTTCGGGCCCTCGTAGGGCTCGGCGCCTTCGGCGGTGCCCGCCTGGCAGCCCTGCGGGTCGCGCGGGTCGCCGGCCGCGACCGGGGTCCGCAGCACGGCGTCGTCGCTGATCAGGCAGGCCCGGGAGGCCGCGAACTCCGCGCTGAGCAGTTCTTCGGTGGGCACGTCGTTGAACTCCGGGTCGCCCACCCAGCGGTTGCGGTCGGCGAAGCCGATCTTGCCGGCTTCCAGGAACCGGTGCAGGTACGCGGTCTTGTCGCCGTCGGACAGGTCGGTGCGCTCCAGGATCTTCAGCGCCTCGCCCACGGTCGTGCCGCCCGAGCTGACCGGCGCCATGCCGTAGACGTCGAGTCCGCGGTAGTTCAGGTGGGTCGGCGCCTGCTCGTTGACGCCGTAGTCGCCCAGGTCGTCGGCGGTCATGCCGCCGGGGCGCACCTGGCGGTTCGCGGCCGGGTCGGCCGGCGGGTGGTTCACCGTCTTGACGACGTCGGCGCCGATCTCGCCGTGGTACAGCGCGTCAATGCCCCTGGTGCCCAGGGTGCGGTAGGTGTCGGCGAGGTCGGGGTTGCGCAGCACGCTGCCGACCTCGGGGAGCTTGCCGCCGGGCAGGAACAGGTCGCGAGTCGCCGGGAACGCGCTGAAGCGCTCCTGGTTCTCGGCGGTCTGCTGGCGGAACGTCTCGTCGACGACGAAGCCCTTGCGGGCCAGCCGCTCCGCCGGGCGCAGCACCTCGGCGAGGTCCTTGTTGCCCCAGCGGTCCAGCGCCGCCTGCCAGGTCATCGGGGTGCCCGGCACGCCGACGCCGAGCCCGCTGGTGACGGCCTCGTCGAACGGGATCGGCTTGCCGTTCTCCAGGAACGAGTCCTCGCGGACGCTGGCGGGCGCGGTCTCGCGCCCGTCGATGGTCTCGACCGCGCCGGTCTTCGCGTCGTAGTGCACGAAGAAACCGCCGCCGCCGACGCCTGCCGAATACGGCTCGGTGACGCCCAGCGCCGCCGCGACCGCGACCGCCGCGTCGGTGGCCGTGCCGCCGCGCCGGAGCACCTCGATCCCGGCCTGCGTCGCGTACGGGTCGACGCTGGACACGGCGCCTCCGTAGCCGACCGCCTCGGCCTGCTTGGGCGGTTCCGGCGGCCCGCCGGGCGCCGCCTGCGCCACCGGCGCGACCAGGGCGCACGACGTGATCGCGGCCAGGGTGAGTCGAACGGGCCTCACGGACATCGCCACCTCCAACATCGACAATGCCGCACACTCTGCCCAGTCTGCGCCCCCGATACAACTGCCCCACGGCAAGCTTCTGCCGTGCTGGCGGGAGACTTCGCGAAAAGTTCGCGAGCCCGGCCGCACACCGGCTCCGGACGCCGTTTTCGCGCGAAACCGGCGCGCTCCCCTCACGCGGGGTGACGGTTTCGCGCGAAACCGGCGCTAGCCGGCCGGGCCGAGGGCCGCGTCGTGGTAGCGGCAGTTGGCGGCCCACAGCAGGAACGAGTTCATGCCGTTGGCCCGCGCCCCGTCGATCTGCGCCGCCACCTCCGCCGGGCCGTAGGAGACGCCGAGGCTGAAGTCCTGCAACCACGGGATGATCTGCACGTCGGTGCCCTCGACCGCCTTGGCGAACGCCGCCAGCGAGCGCGCCACGATGTCGTAGGGCTGGGAGTTGGGGTTGCCGACGCCGAACTCCCCCGGGCCCCAGTGCGACGGGTAGACCATCGGCGAGATGTAGTCGACGTATCGCGAGATCTGCCTGATGTCCTGGGCGATCTCGGTGGGCCGGTCGACCGAGATGCCGAACACCGACGCGCCCAGCAGCGCGCCCCGCGACCGGACCTCCGGCTGGGTCTGCCGCAGGAAGTCGGCGATCGCGGCCTCCGGCGTGGTGGTCAGGCCGGGGATGCGCATCTGCTCGATGTGCCCGTCAGGCCGCCGCACGTAGTCGTAGAGGACGTCGTCGAAGCCCAGCGCGGCGGCCTCGGCGGCGATGTCGATGTTGTACCGGGTGACCACGGGGTCGGCGAAGTTGGTGAACGCGTAGCTGCCGTAGGCGCCGCTGGTCCAGGGCCGGCCGTCGGCGGTCTGCACCACCCGCTCGGGGTGCCCGCCGTTCCACGACGCCGCGCCCAGCACGGGATCCTTGAAGGCGACCAGCCTGCCGACCACCCGCACGCCCATGCCGTGCAGCTGGTCCAGCACCTGCCGGGCCGGGTAGTAGCCCTTGACGGCGCCGATCTGGTGCGCCATCGGCACCGCCGAGTCGTAGACGACCTCGCCGCTCTCGTCCTTGAGGTCCAGCTCGATGGTGTCGATCTTGCCCTGCCGGGCCATCGCGAGGATCGGTTCGCGCAGCGAGTCGCTGGTCCAGGCCAGTCCGGTGAGGTGCACCGCGCGCATCCCGGGATGTCTGATGTGGACGGTCATCGTCTTCTCCGCGCGGTTGCCCGCCGCGTCGGTCGCGACCACCTGGACCTCGCGGTCGGGCCGGTCGACGACCGCGCTGAACCCGCCCTTCGGATCCGGCGCCACGACCCGCCCGGCCACGGTGACCTGCGTGGCGCCCTGCACCGCGCCGACGACCGTCACCGGCCGGTTCGGCCCGTCCGGCCGCAGCGAGTCCTCGACCTGCAGCGCCGGCGGCGAACTGTCCACTGTGAACATCTGAGTGGTGGCGTCCGAACCGAACCAGGACGGACTGCGCGGCACCACGACGCGCAGCTCGTGCGGCCCGTCCGGCAGACCTGCCGCCTGCACCGCGAGGGCACCCTGCCGGTCCGCCGTGGAGACCTCGCGGCCATCCAGCAGCACCTGCACGCCATCGGCCGCACCGGAGCGGATCTGGATCGAACCCACCTCGGCGGGCGCGATCGGACGGTCCGGCAGCCCGGATATCTCGACGTCCTCTGTGGACATCGATCTCACCAGCAGGAATCCCAGGAACAGCAGCGCGATGGCCACCGCCCCGAACAACGCGTATCTGTCGGCCCGCACCGTCTTGGCACGGGCCGCACCGGAATCAGCATCCGACATCGCTTTCGCCTCCCCGACTTTCAGGCGAACCCGCGCGGCTGCACGAAATTCGTGCGTGATCAAGTTGGAACCGGCCGACGACCGGTCGTTCCACCTTCGCAGCCATGGCCCCGGAGATCAATGACCACTTGGAGTATCCCCAGCGGGAAAGCCGGTCTCTACCGTTGGAGGAGATGCGATCAGCAATGCGGAAAGTGCGCGCCGGCACCGTGGTGACGGCGGCGGCCCTGCTCGCGGCCTGCGGCTCCGGGCAAGGCGGCGTGATCGTCCCGCCCCAGCCCAATGCGGTCGTCCGGCCGCCGGATCCCGTCCCCCGCCCGACGCCGGAATCGGTGCGGGCGAACGAGCTCGGCGACGTCCCGGTGCTCATGTACCACCGGATCACTCCGACGCCGCGCAGCGTCTACGACCGCAGCCCGGAGGACTTCCGCGCGGAACTGGAGCGGCTCGCCGCCGAGGACTACGTGCCGGTGACGGCGACCGAGTACGCCACGGGGCGGTTCGGCATCCCGGCCGGCAAGCACCCGGTGGTGCTCACCTTCGACGACGGCTCGATCAGCCAGTTCACATTGGACGGTGCGGGGGAACCGGCGGCGGGCACCGCGATCCGCATCCTGCTGGACGTCGCCGCAGCGCATCCCGGGTTCCGCCCGGTGGCGACCTGCTACGTGAACAACCCGCCGTTCGAGGAGCCCGGCGGCCGGCGCGGCCTCGGCTGGTTGCACGAGCACGGCTTCGAGATCGGCAACCACACGCTCGACCACGAGAACCTGGGCCGGGCTTCGGAAGCCGAGGTGCGGCACCAGATCGCCGGGATGCAGCGGCTCATCGCGGACGCCGTGCCGGGCGCCCAAGTCCGGTCGATCGCGCTGCCGCTGGGCGTGCACCCGGACGACGAGCGCCTCGCGGGCGACGGCTCGGCGGAGGGCGTCGCCTACCACTACGACAGCGTCATGCTGGTCGGCTCGAATCCCGCGCCGTCACCGTGGTCCGCGGATTTCGACCCGGCGAACGTGCCCCGAATCCGTTCCCAGGGCCCGGCGGGACAAGACGCGCAATACGGCTCGGCGGCGTGGCTGGACAAGCTCGCCGCTGACCCGGGCCGCCGCTACACCTCGGACGGCGACCCGGACCGGATCTCCGCCCCGGCGGGCGGGAGCACCGAGCCCTCGGCGGCGGTCGGCGATCGGCTCTACCGGTACTGAGCCCGCCGCACGGTGTCCCGACCGGTTCAGCAGACCTGGCCCCGGGTGGCCGCCGTCGCGCGCAGCAGCTCGCGGACCAGGTCGAAGTCGATCGCATCGACCTTGCGGAAGCGCAGGCACCCCTTGCCCATGTCGTGCCCGGCGAGCCGCTGCGCGAAGGCGTCCCGGACATCGGTGCGCAAGAGGTAGAAGGAGATGTACTGCTTCTGGCCGGCAAAGGCGATCTCGGCGGTGCCGCCGCGCTGGTATGTGGGCATTCCGTAGGCCATGACCTCGTCGAACCCGGCCAGCTCGGCCCGGCACAGGGCCCGGATCTCGGCCAATGCCTCCCGGCGTTCCACCGGAACCTCGGCCAGGTAGCCGTCCACGTCGGCAGCCGAACTGCGCACCATGCCGCAGAGCCTAACCGCGAAACCACCATCCGTCCGCACGACGGGCTCGTGAGCACATTGTGTCGTGATAGCGACACAAAGTACTCACGACTCCCACCCAGCCGCACGAGCACGGCCACGCCTACCTGTGCTGGGCCAGCCCCGGCCACCGAATTTCCAGGGGTTGCGCGGGGTCGGGGTGGGTGCCGACGATGGGGCATGATCGCTTTTCGGGAAGCCCGGTTGCCGGACGTCGCCGCGATGGAGGATCTCGCGCGGTCGGCGTACTCGCTCTACACCGAGCGCATGGACCGGCGTCCGGCGCCGATGGTCGCGGATTACTCCGCCGCGGTTCGCGAGCACCAGGTTTGGGTCGCCGAGGAAGGCTCCCGGGTCCTGGGGATGCTGGTGCTCGTGCCCGAAGGCGACGTGATGCTGCTGGAGAACGTCGCGGTGCATCCCGACGCCCAGGGCCGGGGCCTCGGGCGCGACCTGCTGGCGCTGGCCGACCGAGAGGCTGCGCGGCAGCGGATGACAGAGATCCGCCTGTACACCAACGAAGTCATGACGGAGAACCTCGCCTACTACCCGAGGCACGGCTACGTGGAAACGGGCCGCGCCGAGCAAGACGGCTACCGCCGGGTCTTCTTCCGCAAGCCGGTGGACCACCGCGAGCGCTGCGACTCGTGAGTGCGGCGCTGTTGAGGCTGTCCGCAACTTGCCCGCCGCGCCGTTTTCGCGCGAAACCGGCGTCCCCCACGCCTGCCAGGTGACGGTTTCGCGCGAAAACGGCGTTCCCACCCCATCGAGGTATCAAGCGGCCTCGCCAGTTCAAAGCCCCGCACAACCAGATCCTGGACGACTTCTCGGGCAGCCCGAAGTGCTCGCGAGAGTCCTACAGCATTTCCAGTGGGTCCAGGCGGACTTGGAGTTCCGTGGCCTTCCGGGCCGCTCGGACCGCTTGGGCCGAGTGGAGGGAGCCCGCCAGGGCTCGGCCGTCCGCCCGGTCCACCCGGACGATCAGGCGTTCCCGCTCGGAATTGCCGTCCTCGTCGACCTGGCCCAGCGGCACCGGGCCGAGCACTTCCGCCGTCGGCGGCAGATCCGCGGAGTCCAGCAGCGCCTCGATCGCCTCCGGCGTGCCGTCCACGGCCGCGACGCGGCGGGCCGGCGGGAAGCCGAGCTCGGCGCGCTCGGCGAGTTCCAGCGAGGCGTACCACGCCGGATCCCAGCGCACCAGCGCCTGCACCGGCTGCAGCGACGAGTCGGCCATGACCACGACCCGCCCACCGTCGCGGGCGGGCCGGACCAGCGCGGCGGCCGCGAACCACAACCGCAGCGCCGTCTCGGCGGAGCGGAGCTCGGGGCGGCCCAGCAGGGTCCGGCCGTCCAGCAGCAGCGCGGCGCCGTAGCCGCCTTCGGCGACCGGCTCGGCGCCGGGAGTGCACACGACCAGCGCCGGCTTCGCGGGCACCGCGGCCAGGATCTCGCCGGCACCGGAGGTCCGCACCGACACGTTGCTGAACGCCCGCCCGAGCTCCTCCGCGGTGCGGCTGGCGCCGACCGCTACGGCGCGCAGCCGCCGCGAGCCGCACGAGCCGCACTTGAACGCCGCTTCCGCGGCTCCGCACCAGCTGCACGCCGCCGGCTTCGGCGCTCCGCCTTCGCTGCCTCCCGGCAGCGCCAGCGGCCCCGCGCACCGGCGGCACCTCGCCCGCTCGCGGCAGTCGCCGCACGCGAGCGCCGGCACGTAGCCGCGCCGCGGCACCTGCACCAGCACCGGCGCTCCCGCGCCTAGCGCGGCTCGCGCCGCTTCGAACGCCACCGAGGGCAGCCGCGCTGCGCGCGCCGCCGGGTCCCGCGCCAGCTGGGTGTCGTCTTCGCCGATCGCGGTCACCCGCGGCGCCGCTGCCCGCACGTCCGTGCGGTGCGCGACGAGTTCGTGCGCCCAGCCCGATTCGGCCAGCAGCGCCGCTTCGGCGGTGCGGGCGAAGGCTCCGACGATCAGCGCCGCTCCCGCCGCGTGCGCGCGCTGGGTCAGCACGTCGCGGGTGTGCGGGTAGGGCACCTGCGGGTAGCTGTGCAGGTCGTCGCCGTCGTCCCACACCGCCGCGAAGCCCAGGTCGTGGACCGGCGCGAACATCGCCGCGCGGGTGCCGATCACGACGCGCGCCGCGCCGCGCAGCACCGCCAGCCAGCGGCGGTAGCGCATCGACGGGGCGAGGTCGGCGGCGAGGGCGACGACGCCGTCCTCGCCGAGCAGCGCGATGCAGGCGTCTTGCAGCCGCTGGAGGTCCCGGTGGTCGGGGACGACGATCAGCGCGCCGCGCCCGGCCGCCGCCGCCGTGGCGGCCGCTTCGGCCAGCCGGGCGGGCCAGTCCTCGCCGGGCAGCGCCTGCCAGACCGCGCGGGCCGACCGACCCGCGTGCACCGCGTCCAAAAAGGACGGTCCGTGCTGGTAGCGGGCCCACGCCCCGGACTCGGGCCGCGGCGGGGGCGGGCCGGGTTCGCGGGGCGCCGATTTCTCGGCCCCGGCGTGCCGGGGCGGGATCGCCAGGCGCACCACGTCCGCGAGCATGCCGCCGTAGCGGGTGGCCACCGCGCGGGCCACCTCCAGCAGCTCCGGGGTCAGCACCGGTTCCGGCGACGGGACCCGCTCGACCCAGGACAGGGTGCCCTGGAAGTCGGTGGTCTCGTTGCGTTCCAGCAGGTAGCCGTCGACCAACTTGCCCCGGAAGCGCACCCGCACCCGGCAGCCCGGGACCGCGTCGGCATCCAGCCGGTCGGGCACCAGGTAGTCGAACGGCCGGTCCAGGTGCACCGGCAGCGGGACGTCGACGAGCACGCGGGCCACCGGGCGGGTCTCCGCCGCGGTCCGCTCTGCCGTCGCCCCCTTCCGCTTCCGGGGTTGTGCACCTGCCATGCCTCTTCTCTACCAGAGCGCCCGGACGCGCTTGTCAACAGCGCGTCAGAACGGGCGAGCCGGGCGTCAGGACCGCGCCCTGAACCACCTCGGCCCCGGCCGACCGGGCGTAGGCATGAGCCATCCACCGCCGAGCGCTGAGGAAGTCGCCGTGACTCTCGCCGAACTCCTGCCCACCTTCCGCCACAGCCTGCCCAAGAAGCTGCCCGGTTCGATCTGGCCGGAGGGCGCCGTGGCGCTGCCCTCCGGCGACGTGACGGTCGGTGGCGTCTCGCTCACCGAGCTCGCCGAGCGGTTCGGCACCCCCGGCTACGTGCTGGACGTGCAGGCGGTCCGCGCCCGGTGCCGCGCGTACCGCTCGATGGACGCCGAGATCGCCTTCGCGGGCAAGGCGTTCCTGTGCCGCCGGATGGCCCGGCTGCTCGCCGAGGAAGGCATGTCCCTGGACGTCTGCTCCGCGGGCGAACTCGCCACCGCGCTCGCCGCGGGCTTCCCCGCGGAGCGGATCTTGTTGCACGGCAACGCGAAGACCGACCGGGAGCTGCGGACCGCGGCGAACGCCGGGGTCGGGCGCGTGGTGGTGGACTCGCTGGCGGAGATCGGCCGGATCGTCGGCGCGCAGGAGGTCCTGGTCCGGGTCACGCCGGGCATCGACGGGCACACCCACCGCGCGGTCGCCACCGGCGTGGAGGACCAGAAGTTCGGGCTCTCGCTGGCCGGTGGCCAGGCCGCGGCGGCGGTGGCGAAGGTCCTGCAGCGGCCCGAGCTGCGGCTGGTGGGCCTGCACTGCCACCTGGGCTCGCAGATCTCCGAGGTGGCCGGCTACGAGGAGGCGGTGCGGCGGCTGACGGCGTTCCTGGCCGAGATCGCGGTGCGCCACGGGATCACGTTGCCGCAGCTCAACATCGGCGGCGGGCACGCGGTCGCCTACCGGCCCGGCGATGCCGAGTTCGACCTGCCCGGTTTCGCCGCGCGCATCCCGCGGGTGCTGCACTACGAATGCCGCAAGCACGGTCTCGTCGTGCCGCGGCTGACGCTGGAGCCGGGCCGGGCGATCGTGGCGCGCGCCGGGATCACGCTGTACCGGGTCGTGACGGTGAAGCACGGCAGCAGCCGGACCTTCGTCGCGGTGGACGGCGGGTTCAGCGACAACCCGCGCCCGGAGCTCTACGGCTCGCGCTACGCCGCGCGGCTGATCGGCCGGGTCGGCGACGCGCGAGAGCGCGCGATGAGCGTCGTCGGCCGCCACTGCGAGGCCGGCGACGTGCTGATCCCGGACGCGGTGCTGCCCGTCGACATCCGCGCGGGCGATCTGCTGGCCGTGCCGTGCACGGGTGCCTACCACCACTCGATGGCCTCGACCTACAACCTGGTGGGCCGGCCCCCCGTGGTCGCGGTGGACGACGGTGCGGCCGAGCCGTGGGTCCGCCGCGAGACCGAAGCGGACCTCCTGAGCCGCGACGTGCCCTGACCCGCCCGGAACAACGGGAGCTCGGGTTTCCCCTGGTCAGGACCCGTGAGTACGTTTGGATGCGATAGCGACCCAAAATACTCACGGGTCCTGACCTGGCAGGACGCAGGCCTGGTCGGGCAAGATCCGCCGGGGTCCCGAGCGTGAGGAGATGGTGATGCCGGGAGCGGCGCGGCCGACGATCGCCGACGTGGCACGGGCGGCCGGGGTGTCCCGGACGACGGTGTCCCACGCGCTCAACGGGATCGGCAAGGTCGATCCGCGGACGCGGGAGCGGGTGGCGAAGGTCGCCGCCGAGCTCGGCTACCACCCGAGCCTGCGCGCGCAGCGGCTGCGCCACGGCCAGTCCCGGACCATCGGCCTGGTGTCGTCGATGCCGGTCGCGGTGGCCGGCGGCCCGTCCCGGCTGGGCTTCTTCATGGAGGTCGCCGCGGCCGCCGCCGAGACCTCGCTGCTGCACGGGTACGCGCTGGTCCTGGTCCCGCCAGTGGAGTCCGGCACGCCGCTGGACTCCCTGGACATCGACGGCGCGATCGTCGTCGAACCCGATGAGGACGACCCGGCGACCAAGCGCCTGCAGGCCCGCGGCGTGCCGATCGTGACGCTGGCCAGGCAGCCGGGCACCGATCTCCCCCACGTCGACCTGCGGGCTCGGCTGGTGGGGCGGCTGCTGCTGGACCACCTGCGCGAGCAGGGCGCCCGCCAAATCGCCCTGCTCGTCGGCAGCAGCCACCGCAATTCGTACGTGGACGCGATCGACGCCTACCGCGAGTTCACCGACCACCACGGGATGGCGCCGCTGATCATCACGGCCGACGAATCCGGCGGCGAGGAGGCCGGGTGCGCTGCCGCCTCGGCGCTTCTGGACGAGCACCCGGAGGTCGACGCGATCTGCGCGACCGTCGACGCTTTCGCGGTGGGCGTGGTGCGGGCCCTGACCGACCGCGGGCTTCGCGTCCCGGCGGACGTCATGGTGGCGACCCGCTACGACGGTCTGCGCGCCCGCACCTGCACGCCCGCGCTCACCGCCATCGACCTGCACCTCGGGCAGGCCGCGGCCGGCGCCGTCGAACTCCTGCTGGCCAATCTCAAGCAGGAGACCACTCCGCAGGTGATCACCAACCCGGAGCCCGTCCTGATCGCGCGCCGTTCGACGTTGCGGTCACCCGGCGAACAGCAGCACGACGCCGGAGACGATCGCGAACAGCTGCACCAGTAGCCGCATCAGCGGGCCGTCGAGGCGGTGGTGCACGAACCGGCTCAGCACCGCGCCGAGCGCCAGCGCCGGCAGCAACAGCAGCGCAGGCCACAGCTGGCCGGGCGCGACCTTGCCGGTGGCCAGCAGCACCACCAGGGAAATGACCTCGCCTGCGATGAAGCAGACCGCGACCGTCGAACGCAGCACCGCGGCCGGCCGGTGCTGGTAGACGAGCGCCAGCGGCGGACCGCCCACGCCGGTGGCCGTCTCGGTGATGCCGGTGATCGCCCCGGCGGCGAGGAACGCGCCCCGGCCGGGCGTGAACTTCGGCGCGACCAGGGTCACCACCGCCGCCAGCACGGTCGAGCCGCCGATGAGCAGGTTCAGCTGGCCCACCGGGACCGCCACCAGCACCCACAGCCCGCCGAAGGTCCCGGCGAACCGCCCGGCGGTGATCCACCCGGCCCCGGTCTTGTCCAGGCTGCCGCGTTCGCGCCCGGCGATGTAGAGGTTGAGCGGGATCATCAGCACCAGCAGGAAGACCGGCAGCAGCGACGGCTCCACCAGCCCGACCACCGGCGCGACGATGAGCGCGAACCCGACCCCGGTGGCGCCTTGCACGAACGCCGCCACGGCTACGGCGAGCGCCATCAGCGCCAGCACCGCGACGCTCATGGCAGTTCCGCCTCCAGTCCCGCCTCTCCGCGATTCTCAGTGGTGGTTGCGTCCAGCCCAATCTCCCGTTGCGTCGTTTCTTGTGGCTGATTTTCGTCACGGTCCCCTGGGGTGCGGTTGAGGAGGACCGAGGTTGCCCCAGGGCTACTCATGGCTGGTCCGTGTCCTGCGGGGCACCCGCACCTGGACGGCTTACCTGAGCGCGAAGCGGAAAATTGTCGCTCATGACCGCTCCGGCGGTGCTCGACCGACACCGGGTGGATCCGGCGCAGCGGCGCCCGCTCCACCACCTCGCGCGCCATCTTCGCAGCCTGCGCGACGAGTTCCGGGCCGTCCCAGTCGACCGGCCAGCCGCGCCACAACCGCAGCCTGCCGCCGACGAACACGGCGGCGATCTGATCGCGGTTGGCCAGCCGGACCAGCTCCCAGCTCAGGTCCCAGGACGGGCACAGCTCCGGGACCTGCAGGTCCACCACGAGGAAGTCCGCGGCCCGGCCGGCGGCGATCTCGCCGGTGAACCCGCCCAGACCCACCGCGTCGGCACCGAGCGACGTCGCGTGCTCCAGCCAGGTCCAGCCGCCACCGCACGAGGAATCACCGCTGGCCAGGCCGAATCCCAGCCGCTGCGCCAGCTCGGCGGCGTCCACCAGCCGGAAGGCATCGCCGCGGGTGCCGTCGGTGCCGAGCCCGAAGCGCACCCCGAACACCGACAGCAGCTCGGCGGGCGCGACCGCGTTCCCCTTCCACCCGCTCGCAACCGGGTTGTAGCTGATCGCCGCGCCGGTGTCGGCGAGCAGCCGCACCTCGGTCGGGGTCAGCAGCGTGGCGTGCGCCGCGAGGACCTGCGGCCCCAGCGCTCCGATCTCGTGCAGGTGCTCCAGCGGTCGGCGTCCGTGCGCCTCGAGCGACCGCTCGACGGAAGCCAGGTGCTCGTTGACGTGGATCTGGAACACCGCCCCCGCCTCGGCGCACAGCCGCGACACGTCCCGCAGCACGCCGTCGGGCGCGGCCTCCGGGATCGGGATCGCCAGCGACGGGTGGACCAGCGGCGAATCCGCCCAGCGCGCGAGGTGCTCCTCGTCCGGACCGTCGCACACCCGCCCGAGCACGCAGCGGATCCCGGCGTCCTGGGTCGCCGCGGCGACCGCCCCGACGTCGACCGGCGCTCGGGTGCCTGCCTCGGCGACGGTGGTGAACCCGCCGCGAAGTGCCTCCAGCGCAGCGAGTTTCGCCGCCACGTAGGCGTTCTCCTCGGTCAGCGCGCCCTCCAGCGGCACCCAGATCCGGCGGAAGATCTCCGACGGTTCGCCGAAGGCCAGCGACTTGCCGAAGCTCTGCGTCAGGTGGTGGTGGGCGTCGACGAACCCCGGCATCAGCAACCGGCCGTCCAGCCGGACCGGGTCGAGTTCCCGGTGCGCCGCAACGACTTCCGCCGCGGGTCCGACCGCGCGGAACACGCCGTCGGCGACGACCACGGCGTGGTCGCGGACCGGCCCGTCAGGCAGCAGCAGGGCCTCCGGCAGCAGCAGGACTTCGGCGGCATCGAGCAGTTCTCGGTTCACGATCTCACTTTTCCGTTGTGGTGGACGTGGTCGAGCGGCGGAGGTAGTGGAACGCGATGTTCAGCCCCACCGCCACGAAGGCGCCGACGGCGACGCCGCTGTCGAGGAAGGTGCTCAGGCTCGACGGCAGCCGGTCGTACACGCCCGGCACGAGGATCGGCAGCAGCCCGAAGGCGAGCGCCACCGCGCAGATCACCGAGTTCGCGTGATCGGCGAGGTCGACCTGGCGCAGCAGCTGGATCCCGAGCACGGTGATGACCGCGAACACGACGAGCGCGGTGCCGCCGACCACGGCGGCCGGAATCCCGTTGATCACCTCGGCGATCGGGGTGACCACGCCGATGACCACCAGCACCACCCCGGCGACCGCCGTCACGTAGCGGCTGCGCACCCCGGTCATCCGGACGATGCCGATGTTCTCGCCGCTGGTCACCATCAGCGAGGTGCCGAAGAAGCCGCCCAGCAGCGAGATCAGCGCGTCGCCGCGGATAGTCCTGGGCACGTCGCGGCGGGGGTCGATCTCCTTGCCGACGATCTCGCCGTTGAGCACGGTCTGACCGGTCGCCTCGGCCATCGACACCAGCGCGAAGACCATCAGCGGCAGGGCGGCGAACAGGCTGAACTCCGGCGCACCGAACGGAAGGGGGTCGGGCAGGTTGAACACGCCGCCCGCGCCCACCTCGCCGAAGCTGGTGGCGCCGAGAAGCACCGCCATGCCGGTACCGGCCGCGAGCCCGAGCACGACCGCCAGCTGCCGCAGCATCCCGGTCAGGAAACGCAGGAACAGCACCGTGAACGCCACGGTGGCGAAGCCGAGCAGCAGGTCGCGGGGGTTGCCGAAGTCCGGGCTGCCGGGCTTGCCGGTGACCAGCAGGCCACCGACCTTCACCAGGTTCACCCCGACGATCACGATCATGGTGCCGATGACGACGGTCGGGAAGAACCGCAGCAGCCGGGTGAACAGCGGCAGCGCGACGAAGTAGAAGACGCCGGTGAGGATCACGGCGCCGGAAGCCGTGGGCAGGCCGTGATCCTGGGCGATCGCCAGGAAGAGCACGACCGGTGCGCCGCCGGGCAGCATCACGAACGGCAGCCGGACGCCGAAGCGCCACGGGCCGAACGACTGCAGGAGCGTGCCCAGCCCGGCGAGCACGAACGTCGCGGACAGCAGCTTGATCGTCAGCTCGGGCGTCATGCCGAGCGTCTTGCTGACGAGGAACACGCTGGAGATGGGGGTCGCGGCCATCACGAGCACGTGCTGCAGGCCGAACGGGAGCAGCTTGGCCAGCGGTAGGCGTTGATCGACGGGATGCGGTGTGGACACTGCGGAGCCTCCTCGCGCTGAGTCCGGGCGCTCGCCGACCGCTGCGGCGGTCGGCGCGGGACTGCCCCGGAGGCTTTCGGCGCTGTGAACGCCATGCCCACCACCAGGGCCAAACCGATTTGGCCAATCGATGCGGGAGAGTATTTGCGACACCTCCGGCGCTGTCAAGACCACCCGCTGCACAACTGATCACGACAAGACACGTTCCAGCTGCTCAAGGAGACGTGTTCCGGCTGATCAAGGACCCGTGCGCATTTCTTGTCGCCATAGCAACGAAAAGTGCTCACGGCCCCGGGACTGCGCGGGCGTAGCGGTCGGCGAGGCGGCTGGTCGCCGCGGCGAGTTCGGGGGCGTCGAGCACGTCGAAGTCGAGATCGAGGGCGCCCAGGTAGACCGCGAGCAGTTGCGGCGTGTCCGCGCCCGCATCCAGCAGGCAGGTCCGGTCATCGATCGGCGCGACGATCCACGTCGTCGGCGGCACCCGCTGCACGACGACCTCCGCGGGCGCATGCACGCGCACCTGGGCGCGATACGCCCACAACACCGCCGTGACACCGCGCGCGACGTACGCGGCGAAACCGCCCTCCGGCGGCTCACGCGGCGTGAAGCGAGGACCTGCCGGTATGCGGGGCGACAGGCGATCGACGCGGAAGCTCCGCCAGTCCTCGCGGTCGCGGTCCCAACCGACCAGGTACCAGCGACGACCGGTGCTGACGAGCCGATGCGGCTCGACGGTGCGCAGGCTCGCGACGTCATCGTGCGCGCGGTAGTCGAACCGCAACTGCTCGCGGTCCCGGCACGCCCGCGCGATCGCCGTCAGCACGTCGGCGTCGACCACCGGCCCGCCGCCGGGCACCGGCACGGTGTAGGTCTGCAGCGCGTTGACGCGCTGACGCAGCCGCGCCGGCAGCACCTGCTCCAGCTTTGCCAGCGCGCGAACCGACGTCTCGGCCATTCCCGACACAGTGCCGCTCGCAGCCGTGCGCAGCCCGATCGCCACCGCGACGGCTTCGTCGTCGTCCAGCAACAGCGGCGGCAGCGCCGCTCCCGCGCCGAGCCGGTAGCCGCCCGCCACGCCCGGCGTCGAATGCACGGGATAGCCGAGGCTGCGCAGGCGATCCACGTCCGCGCGGACCGTCCGGGTGGTCACGCCGAGGCGTTCGGCGAGATCTCCGCCCGGCCAGTCGCGCCGCGCCTGCAGCAGCGACAGGAGGCGGAGCAAGCGAGCCGAGGTTTCCAGCATTCCTCCAGTGTCGTCGCAATCGCGGAAGGAGGTCTTCCGCAATCGGCGGGATGGTGCGGCCATGAATCTCCGAGGCAAGACGGCAGTCGTCACCGGTGGCTCGCGCGGCATCGGCCGGGCGATCGTGCGGCGGTTGACGGCGGACGGCGCGGAAGTCCTGTTCAGCTACGCGACGGACGAGGACGCGGCGAGGGCGGTCGCCGCCGCAACCGGCGCCCGTGCGGTGCGGGCCGACATGGGCGCGGCCGAAGACCTCCAGCGGCTCTTCGACGCCGCCGGCGCGCTGGACATCTTGGTCAACAACGCCGGAATCCCCTCCACCACGCCACTCCTCGACATGTCCGAGGCCGACTACGACCGCGTCATGGCGGTCAACGCGAAGGGAACCTTCCTGGCGATGCAGCACGCGGCGCGGCGGATGGGCGACGGCGGGCGGATCGTCAGCATCTCGACGATGAGCACGGTGTGGGCCAGCCCCGGCGAATCCGCCTATGCGGCGAGCAAAGCGGCCGTCGAGCAGCTCACCCGGGTCGCGGCGAAGGAACTCGGGCCGCGCGGCATCACCGTCAACGCCGTCTCTCCCGGCCCGACCGACACCGACCTGCTGCGCGGCGCCATCGGCGGCGACGCCCTGGCCGCCACCGCGCAGATGATCCCGCTGGGCAGGCTGGGGCGGCCGGCGGACGTGGCCGACGTCGTGGCTTTCCTGGTCGGCCCGGACGCGCGCTGGATCACCGGGCAGAACCTCCGCGCCACCGGTGGGTTGGTGTGATCGCCCGGTCGGGGGCCTCCCCGCACTGCCGATCCGGAGCCCGGTGTGAAACGATTTCGGGTGTTTCACGTGGTCTTCTACCAGCCCGAGATCCCGGGCAACGCCGGCAACGCGATCCGGATGGCGGCCGGTTCCGGCTGCGCACTGCACCTGATCGAGCCCCTCGGCTTCTCCGTGGAGGACGCGAAGCTGCGCCGAGCCGGGCTGGACTACCACGACCGGGCCGCCCTGCACGTCCACCCGGACCTCGAATCGGCCTGGCGGGTGCTGAACCCGCAGCGGGTCATCGCGTTCACCGCGAAGGCCGAGCACTCCTACGAGGCGGTGGCTTACCGGCCGGGCGACGTGCTGCTGTTCGGGCCCGAGTCCACCGGGTTGCCCGAGGACGTGCTCGCCGACGTGACGCTGCGGGTCCGGATCCCGATGCTGCCCGGCATCCGCTCGATGAACCTGGCCAACTCGGCGGCCGTCGCGGTCTACGAGGCGTGGCGCCAGCAGGGCTTCGCGATGCCCTCGTGAGCCCCGCTCAGGCGAGCACAGCACGGCGCGGCGCGCGGGTCCACGGCCAGGTCAGCAACGCCCAGGCGGCCAGGCCGACGACCACCTCGACGCCCAGGTACCACGGCCAGCCGCCCATCACGTCGAGCAGCGACGGGTTGTCCGGCTTCGCGCTGACGAAGCCGTAGTTGGTGCCCGCCCAGGCGTTGAACACCAGCATCGCCGCGCCCCAGGAGACCGTCACCGCGGCCGCGAACCAGTAGCCCCGCCAGGTCGGCCGCACCCCGGCGCCCCAGGTCAGGTAGGCGGCAGCCCAGATGACCAGCAGGTGCTGGCCCCAGAACTCGACGAAGTCGGGCGACGGGAAGTCCGGCGCGTCCAGCGCGGGAGTGATCATCGCCTGCGGGGTCAGCGTCAGCCCCCAGTAGTAGAGCAGCGCGCAGGCCTGCGGCCGGTGCGTCCACAACGCGAAGGCGGCGACGATCCAAGCGAGATCGCAAAGGTGCAGCGGCAGCGATTCGACGATGTCCCACTGCCCCGGCAACAAGCGATAGGTCAGCGTCGCCGCGCCGAACGCCAGGACCACCAGGGCGAAGCCGCGCGTGAAGACCACGGCGGATTGCGAACCGCGCTGCCGGTGCCCGACGGCGGCGACCGCCACGGACCCGACGACGATCAGCGCCATGAGCACCCAGTGCGACGGCCCGTAGGGAACGAAGCGATCCACCGGAAACGGCCCCACTCCCCCAGAGTAAGCACGCGGTTTCCAGAGCAGGCACGCAATTTCAATGGAAATCGAACCTCTGATTTCCATTGAAATTGCGGAAGTTGTCCACAGCCACCGGCGTGTCGGGCCCCGACACGCCGACGGACCGCAGTTTCAAGGGAAACTGCGGTCCGTCACGGGCACCCGTTCGTGGTGTGCAGTTTCAATTGAAACTGCACACCCACCAGGGATCAGGCGTTGGCGAGGGCCTTGAGGGCCTCGGCGCGGTCGGTGCGCTCCCAGGGCAGGTCGATGTCGGTGCGCCCGAAGTGACCGTAGGCCGCCGTCTGGGCGTAGATCGGCCGCAACAGGTCGAGGTCGCGGATGATCGCCGCCGGGCGGAGGTCGAAGACCTCGTTGATCGCCGACTGGATGCGCGCCGGGTCGACGTTCTCGGTGCCGAACGTCTCGACGAACAGGCCCACCGGCGCGGCCTTGCCGATCGCGTAAGCGACCTGCACCTCGATGCGGCTGGCCAGGCCCGCGGCGATCGCGTTCTTGGCCACCCACCGCGTCGCGTACGCCGCGGAGCGGTCCACCTTCGACGGGTCCTTGCCGGAGAAGGCGCCGCCGCCGTGGCGGGCCATGCCGCCGTAGGTGTCGACGATGATCTTCCGGCCGGTCAGGCCCGCGTCGCCCATCGGGCCACCCACCACGAACCGGCCGGTGGGGTTCACCAGCAGGCGCGTGTCGGAGGTGTCGATGCCGAGGGCCTCGATCTCCGGGCCGACCACCTTCTCCTTGATGTCGACGGCCAGCATCGAGTCCAGGTCGATGTCGGCGGCGTGCTGCGTGGACAGCACCACGGTGTCCAGGCGAACCGGCTGGTCACCGGCGTACTCGATGGTCACCTGCGTCTTGCCGTCCGGCCGCAGGTACGGCAGCACCCCGTCCTTGCGGACCCGGGTCAGCCGCCGCGACAGCCGGTGCGCCAGCGCGATCGGCAGCGGCATGAACTCCGGCGTGTCGTCGCAGGCGTAGCCGAACATCAGGCCCTGGTCGCCGGCGCCCTGCTTGGCGATCTCGTCGATCACGCCCTCGACGCGCGACTCGTGCGCGACGTCGACGCCCTGCGCGATGTCCGGCGACTGCGAGCCGATGGCGACGTTCACGCCGCAGGAGTTGCCGTCGAAGCCCTTCGCGGAGGAGTCGTAGCCGATCTCCAGGATCTTCTCCCGCACGATGGTCGGGATGTCCGCGTACGCGTCGGTGGTCACCTCGCCCGCGACGTGCACCTGGCCGGTGGTCACCAGCGTCTCGACCGCGACGCGCGACCGCGGGTCCTGGGTGAGCAACGCGTCCAGGATCGAGTCGCTGATCGCGTCGCAGATCTTGTCCGGGTGGCCTTCGGTCACGGACTCACTGGTGAACAACCTGCGACCGGTGCGCAGGTCCGACTGCTGACTCACGACTCTCCCTGAAATTCCTTGAAAAGACTCACCGCAGTGGCCTGACGTGCGAGGTCAGCCTACTGCCGGGACAGCTGCCGGTTCACAGCGTCCCACAATGTGGCCGCCAGCCGGGACTTCGCGCCGAAGGGGATCGGCTGCTCGGTGCCGTCGCCGCCCAGCAGCCAGCCCGAGTTGTCCTCGACCTCGAAGGCCTGCCCGTCGCCGACGGTGTTGACCACCAGCAGGTCGCAGCCCTTGCGGGCGAGCTTGGCGCGGCCGTGCTCCAGCGCGCTGGTGGTCGGATCGCCCGTCTCGGCGGCGAAGCCGACGATCAGCGACGCCGCCAGCTTGTCCGCGTTCCGCGCCTCGACGAGCTCGGCCAGGATGTCCGGGTTGCGGGTCAGCGCCAGCGGCTCCGGGTCCTGATCGGTCTTCTTGATCTTGTGCCCGATCTGCGACACCGGGCGGAAGTCCGCGACCGCGGCGGCCATCACGACGGCGTCCGCGCCGTCGGATTCGGCCAGCATCACCGCCCGCAGCTCTTCCGCGGTACCCACCCGGATCACCCGGACCCCGGCCGGATCGGGCAGGTCGGCGGTGTGCGCGGCGACCAGCGTGACGTCCGCGCCGCGGTGCGCGGCGACGCGCGCCAGCGCGTAGCCCTGCCGGCCGGACGAGCGGTTGCCGAGGTAGCGGACGGGATCCAGCGGCTCGCGCGTGCCACCGGCGGAGATCACCACGCGGCGGCCTTCGAGGTCGCGCGGCAGCGCACGCGGCTCGGCCAGCAGCAGCCGGGCCAGGTCGACGATCTCGGCGGGGTCGGGCAACCGGCCCTTGCCGGTGTCCGCGCCGGTCAGCCGGCCGCTGTCGGGCTCGGCGACCACCACGCCGCGGCTGCGCAGCAGCGCCACGTTGTCCTGCGTCGCCGGGTGCTCCCACATCTCGGTGTGCATCGCCGGGACCATCAGCACCGGGCACCGCGCGGTCAGCAGCGTCGAGGTCAGCAGGTCGTTCGCCTGCCCGTGCGCCGCACGGGCCAGCAGGTCAGCGGTGGCGGGCGCGACGACGACGAGGTCGGCCTCCTGGCCGAGCCGCACGTGCGGGACCTCTTCGACGTCGGCGAACACGCCGGTCTCGACCGGCTGCCCGGACAGCGCCTCGAAGGTCGCCGCGCCGACGAAGCGCAGCGCGGCCTCGGTCGGGATGACCCGGACGCGGTGGCCGGACTCGGTCAGCCGCCGCAGGACCTCGCACGCCTTGTACGCGGCGATGCCACCGCTGACGCCGAGGACCACCCTCGGGCGGTCCTGCGGCGCGGCCGCACCGCTGTTGACCGTCGTCACTCGCCTTCGGTGTGCTCGAGCACGCCCGCGTGGATCTCGCGGAGCGCGATCGACAGCGGCTTCTCCCGCGGGCCCGGCTCGACCAGCGGCCCGACGTACTCCAGCAGGCCCTCGCCGAGCTGCGCGTAGTAGTCGTTGATCTGCCGCGCCCGCTTCGCGGAGTAGATCACCAGGGCGTACTTGGAGCTGACCTGCTCGAGCAGGTCGTCGATCGGCGGGTAGGTGATGCCCTCGACGGTGTTGGTCGACGGGCTGCTGTTGAGCGCAGCCAGCGCGCTGGGGGTGCTCACGTGAGTGGCTCCTGCTCCTCGTGGATGTCTGCTGGGGCGGCAGTGACGTGGCGGGCGACCCGGCCGGGAACCCGCTCGAAGCCGGGTCGGCGCGGATCGCGCGAGGTCACTGCTCGCGGCCAAGAATCAATCGTAGCAATTCGCTGGTAGCGGCCTGCACATCGGCGTTGACGACCGACGCGTCGAACTCCGATTCGGCCGCCAGCTCCTCGCGCGCGGTCGCCAAGCGCCGCTCCACGACCTCCGCGGGCTCGGTGCCGCGACCGGTGAGCCGGTCCACCAGCACCTCCCAGGACGGCGGCAGCAGCATCACCAGCTGCGCCTCCGGCATGGCCACCCGCACCTGACGGGCACCCTGGAGCTCGATCTCCAGCACGGCCGCCCGGCCGGCCGCCAGGGCCTCCTCGACCGGTTTGCGCGGGGTGCCGTAGAGGTTTCCCGCGTAGCGGGCGTGTTCGAGCATCTCGCCGGCGGCGATCATCCGCTCGAACTCCGCGGTCGAGACGAAGTGGTAGTGCTCGCCGTCGACCTCCCCTGCGCGGGGCGCGCGGGTGGTCGCGGACACGCTGAAGTAGATCTCCGGGGCCTGCCTGCGCACCTCGCTGAGCACGCTGGACTTGCCGACGCCGGAGGGCCCGGAAACGACGGTGAGCCGAGGCTCGCCCTGACGGACGGTCCTCGGCTCAGCGCCGGTTTGTGCGTCGATCACTCGCCGCTGAACTCGGAGAGCAGCGCCTTGCGCTGCCGCTCACCCAGCCCGCGCAGTCGACGGCTGTTGGCGATCTCCAGCCGCTCCATGATCTGCGAAGCGCGGACCTTGCCAACGCCGGGAAGGGCTTCGAGCAGGGCGGAGACCTTCATCTTGCCCAAGACCTCGTCGTTGTCGGCGGTCTCCAGGACCTCCGCCAGCGTGGTTCCACCTCGCTTGAGGCGCTCCTTGAGCTCAGCTCGGGCGCGACGGGCGGCAGCCGCCTTTTCCAGAGCTGCTGCCCGCTGCTCCTCGGTCAGCTGGGGAAGGGCCACCATGTCCTCCGTGATGTGGGGTTTCTCTTGATCGGTGCGGGCGACGGTACCGAGTCCGCTCCACCGGGTTCCACTTGGGTCCCCGATTTTGTGAGCAGGATTCATCAGGTTCGCCGCCCAGACCCGCCTGGTTCCGCTCGTACGAGGCGCGCACGAGCACGGGGCCGTTGCAAGTACTACCAACAAAGCCGCTGAAGTGCACTAATCTCGGCCAAAACTCTTCGAATGTGTCCGATTTCCGCACAGTTGAGCCACTCCGATGGCGTCCTCGCAGGTCACACCGGGGTGAAGTACCCCTCATCCGCGAAGTGATCAAGAACTCCCACCGGCTTCCGCTACGCGGAAGTTCCGCAAAGGTTCCGGCCGGCCGGCCGCCGCCGCGACGGCGTCGACACCCCGGGCGACAGCCGGACACCGATCAGGCCCGGCGGCGACGGCGGCAGCGCCCCGGACCTGGGATGACGGTGAGTGACCAATCGCACACCGGCCGGACGCGCGGGCGCTATGCGGCGGGGAGGGTCCGCAGGGCGGCTTCGGTCGTTCGCTTCGCCGCGTCGCAGCTGGTGCCGACCTCGATCGGCGCTCCCGATCGCACGAGGGCGCTGACCAGAAGCGATCCCGCGTCGGCCACGTCCACCACGAACGTGCAGCCCGTGGCGTCGTTGACCTTCGCCGCCGGGTAGCCGCCGACGTCGAGCTTCTGGGCGCGCGGCTGGGCCTCGGTGAACTGCTGGAACGTGCGCTCCCGGTCCGCCGCCACGAAGACGCCCCAGCCCGGGCCGCCCGAGGTGCCCGACTCGTACTGGCAGCCCGGCTTGCCCGCGTTCTCCCCCGGCTTCGGTTCTTGGTCCAGGCCAAGGGTTTTCGCCTGGTCCGAGGTGAGCAACGAGCACGGGTCGCCGACTTCGAGCGACTTCGCCGTCGCGGCGCGGGTGGAGCCGTTCGGCGGCTGCTCGGCGGGAGTCGCGCCGGAGCTGCAGCCCGCCAGCAGAAGTCCGGTCGCGATCGCGCCGGCCGCGATTCCCTTGCGCACGGTCCGCCTCCAGTCCGAGATTGCACTGCGAGCGGAACACTGCCACAGGAGCCGAAATTGGCACAACCATTGCTGCGCCATCCGGTTCGCCGCCTGCCGGAAACCGGGAATTTCCTCGTCAGTCGTCGTTCTTACCGTTGTTCTCCAGCCGCTTTTCCCAGTTCTTCTGCCGTTCTTCCCAGCGCTTCTGCCGCTCTTCCCGACGCTCGTTGCCGCCTTCGCGCCCGGTGTCGGGCGCGGGCGGGGGCGGCTGCGGGGTGACCGTCACGATCACCGGAGGCGGTGGCTCGGGAAGCGGGATGGTGCGCACGTCCTCGGCGACGCGGTCCGCCGCGGCGAGGATGACGCGGGCGTTGTCCGGGTTGAGCTTGCCCTGCGCCTGCGCGGTGGCGATTTCGCGGTTCAGCTCGCCGAGGGCCGCCTCGGCGGCGGCGCGGTCGTTGGCCAGTGCCGCGGTCTTCACCGCCTCGACCTGCGCGACGAGCTGCCGGCGAACCTGCGGATCGACCGGTTCCGGCGCGCTACCGCACCCGGCGAGCAGCAGCGCTAGCGCGGCGAGGAGGGCGCGTTTCATTCCCGGACCAGCCTTTCCAGGTTGGCGAGATCATCGGGCAGGCGAGCGACCCCCGCCGGCCCCGATTCCGGCGGCAGCGTCGGCGCGACGGGCGCTTCCGGCAGCGAGAGGAACCCGATCAGCAGCACCAGCAGCACCAGCAGTCCGCCGCCGGCCAGCAGCGGCCGGCGGTTCCGCCGCTTCGGCAGCTCGGCGACCGGGAGATGCTGGGTCATCGGCCGGTTCGGCGGTCCGGGCGGGCGTTGCGGGGCGGCCGGAATCCGCGGGATCACCTCGGTCGACCGGCCGCTGAGCAGGTCCGCGCTCTGCTCGGCGGTCGGCCGCCGCTCCGGCGCGGCGGCGGTCATCGCGATCAGCGCCCGGTGCAGGTGCGCGGGAATCCCGACCGGCACCTCGGGCGCGCGCACCAGCCTCGCCACGGCGCTTTCCGCGCCCGCACCGGGATATTCGACCCGGCCGGTGATGCATTCCAGCAGCACCAGGCCGAGCGCGTAGACGTCGGCCGGGTAGCTGACCTCGCCGCCGCTGACCTGCTCCGGCGCCATGTAGGTGGCGGTGCCGACGATGATCCCGGAACTGGTCATCCGCGCGGCCGCGGCGGCCAGCCGGGAAATGCCGAAGTCGGCCAGGAAAGCCTTGCCGTCGCCTGCGATCAGCACGTTCGACGGCTTCACGTCGCGGTGCACGATCCCGTTGTCGTGCACGTGCGCCAGCACGTCGGCCAGCTGGCCGCCGAAGTCGGCTACGTGCTCCGGCGGCAGCGGGCCCGCGGCGATCGCGTCGGCCAGCGTCCGGCCCTCGACCAGCTCCATGATCAGGTAGAGCTCGTCCTCGCTGGCGCTGAAGTCGTGCACGGTGACCAGGCCGGGATGGCTCAGCCCGGCGAGGATCCGCGCCTCCTCGGCGAACCGCTCCCGTCCGGTGGCATCGGCACCGGAGCGGAAGACCTTGGCGGCGACGACGCGCTGCAGCCGGGTGTCCATGGCCCGGTGCACGTCGGCCATCCCGCCGGTACCCAGGCGGGCGCCCAGCCGGTAACGCCCGCCCAGCAGAGGTGCGTCGCCCATCAACCCTCCGAACAGCCGGTCACCGGGAAAACCCTAACGGACCGACGGTCCGCGCCCGTTCGGGCTGGAGTGCCCGGCCGATCAGGATCAGGTGAACAGGAAGACCACCGCGGTGAAGGCGAAGAACAGCGACAACAGGTAGCTGACGATGCGCACGGCACGCCTCAACGAAGGTTCAGGTACACGGTCTCGACCAGATCTGGGGCGTTGATCAGGCGGAACTCGAGGACCGAGTTGTCCGCGAACTGGATTCCGAAGAACTCCACAGGCTCGCCGCCCCGACCGCGCTCGGCAGAGGTGAACCGGCCGACGTGCGGGATCGGGATCTCCCACCAGGTTTCGATCGGGCCGGCCGGCTGCTGCGGCGCCCGCGGCTGATCATCCTCGCCCTTCGCCTTGCCCTTGCCGAACAAGCCACCCAGCAGCCCGGAAGACTCCTCGCCCTCCGATGGTTTCTGCTTTTCAGCGGCCTTCAGCGCATCGGCGCGCGCATCCGCCTCCACGATCACCGCAAGCCGGCGGTTGCTGCACGCCAACCAGGAGAAGTGCTTCCCGCGGCTCAGCGCGTCCCCGCATTGCGCGGCCGCTCGCCCTGGGTTGTCGGTGTGGAACCAGCCCCACACGGCCGGGTCGTGCACCCACTCGTCCGCCATGAACTCCCCCGCCGACAGACGGGCGTTCACCAGCGGCCACGGCGGCTGCAAGCCGTCGTCCTGCTGCGGAAGGTACGGAACCTGCCGGGTGTTGCCGAGCGTGGCGCCGAACCAACCCGGCTTGTGCTCGCCTCCCACGAGGAAGATGAGCTGCTCGCCGGGCGCGCACCAGCCGTCGGTGAGCAGGCTTAGAACTTTGGACCGATCCCTCATCGCTGGCCCTCGTCAGATTCTTCCGTGGGACATCGCCGCCAGCCGCTGCGCGGGCTTCTCATCGCGCGACGGGCTGATCTCGATCCCCGAGCCGTCCGTGAACTGCACGCGCAGGTACCAGGCCTTGTTCGAGGTGTAACCGCGGCCGAGTTTGCGCTGGTACGCGCTGACGTCGGCGATCGCAGGCCGTTGGATCTCCAAGTGCGCGCCGGCCGCCGGCACCGGGACGGCGACCCCGGGCTCGTACTCGGGCTTCGACGCGACGATGTCCCGGACGTCGCGGGCGAGCTTCATCGCGCCCTTCCCGAACTTGAGCGCACCGCCGAGGACACCTCTCGACTCCTCGGCTTCCGCGGCCTCCTCAGCGACTTCCTGGAAGGTCAGCCAGGACAACCGGTGCGAGGTCAACACCCAGAAGCCGTGCACCGCCTCGGCGGGAATGCGGGACAGCTCCGCGACCGCCATGCAGTTCGGGGCCGGACCGAACACGACGCCTGCAGGCCAGGTCTTCAAGTCGGAGTCGGTGTCCCCACCGGTGACCGCATCGAAGACCCCGCCCAGGACGCCTCCGGCGGCGTCGCCGATGCCGAGGGCGGCGCGCGCGCCCCACCCCTTCTTCGGCTTCCCCTTCTCGTCGAGCCCCTCGACGTCGAAGAGGTAGCTGTGCTGCGACCGGAGGCACCACAGGATGGGCTCCCCCGGCCGGCACCACTGCTGGCGAGCCGCCAGAACTTCGATCACGAGAAGCCCTTCTCCTGCGCCGATTTCCGCTCTTGTTCGTTCATCTGCCCGGTGACCTGATCCTCACCCTTGCCGTAGGCGTACTCGGCGCCCTGCTCGATCGCCGCGTCCGTTGCCGTCGCGGCACCTTCCTTGAAGATCGCTCCGGTCAACCGCGTCGACCCGCCGAGCGTACTGGTCAGGAACCGCTGGGAAAGGTTGCCCGCCAGCGCCTCGGATCCGGTCACACCCTGCATGAACCGGTTGCCCGTGGTAGTGGCGAACGTGCTCCCGTCAGCCCTCGTGAGGGTGTTGAACAAGGGGTTCGAGTCAAGCTTCCGCGCCACGAACTGGGAAACCTTCCCACCGTTGCGCAGCTCGTTCATCTTGTCGATGACCTTGCGGAGCTTGCCGACCTCTCGCACCTTCTGCAGCAGCTCTTCCAGCTTCTGGAAGAGCTTGTAGAGCTTGCCCTGGATCTGGGCGATCCGGCCACCGACCCGAGCGCCCTGGCCGGCGACCTGCGCAGCCGTTCCGGCGCTGGCCGCGCCGACCGAGGCACCGGCGGTGATCCAGGAAGCCGCCAACGCCGCCAGCCACTGCACGATCAGGCCGATGATCAGCTCGGTGACGACGGAGATGAAGAATTCGACGAACATGTCGAAGATGTCCGCGATCATGTCCAGCGTGCCCTTGAGGTCGCGGACGTCCGCGGCCAGGGCCTTCGTGCCGTCGCCGAATTCCGTCATCTGCTTGCGGAAGGCGTCGCCGTCCTTGCCGACCCAGGTCTCCGCCGTGCCCTGCGCCCGCTGCGGCTCCTGCTCGGCGACCTGGTCGAGCCACTTCGCGACGTTCTCCCAGCCCTCGCCTGTGGCGCGCATCTGCTCGGGGTCACCGATGGCGAACTCGGCCAGCTCGATCAACGGGCTGAGCACGATCGAGACGAGGAAGCCCAGGCCGTTGTCCATCAGCGCTTGGCCGGGGCTCGCCAGGCTCTGCAGCACCTCCGCCCGCGCGGACACGGTGGCCACGCCCCACTCCGGCGGCGAAGACGCGTCGGCGAGGTCCTGGCCGGCTGACACCAACGACGAGCCGCGGCCCGCGGCCTGCTCGAACCAGTTCTTCGAGTCTCCGTCGCCCTTGTTGAGGCTCTGGAGGTCCCCCGGTCCCTGCGGCGCGCTCATCCGCCCAGCCCCTCTCCGGCCTTCTTCAGCATCTCCGAGATCTGCTGCTCGGTCTCCGCGTAGTCCTTGACCGTCTCGTCCAGCGATTCCTTCATGTGCTGCAGGAATTCCTGCGCCTTGGACGCCAGGTCCTTGCAGGAGTCCAGGCTTTCGAAGTACTTGCTGCTCAGGCCCACGGCGTCGCCGATGGGACCGAAGCACTCGTCGTCGACCTTGGCCTGGTGGAGCAGGTCGGCGAGCTGGCCGAACTTGTCGGCCAGGCTCTCGCACCCCTGGCCGTGGCCGGTCAACGTGCCCGGCGTCATCTTCAAATCAGTCAAGACAGCACCCCCTCAGCGAAGAAACGAGCCCGCAGAGGAGTCATCATCGGAATTCCGCTGCGGTGATCACTCGGACGTTGCGGCACCAGCAGATGGTTCCCGATGAAAGGCGAACAGTTCCGCCATTCCCGCAGTTGTGGTCGTTTCGTCTTCGATGTTCTTTTTGATCCCCGCGAGACGGGAAGCGGCAGCGCAAAACGGACAAAAACCGGCCATCTGCAACCCGCGATCACGCCTCGCATTCTAAGCCCGTCGCCCACCGGCAAGACCGGGCCGCACCACATCATCCCCAGTTCAGAGGCGAAACCGTCCACCAAGTCATTCCGGGCGAACCCGACTCCCACCCTTGACGACGAAGTCCCCGGAGAAACAGCCGAAAACGCCGGGATTGCGACGAATTCCGCCTTCCTCCCGGTTTCGCTCCCAGAGCGGCCGGCCATTGTCCGCGGCGCTCGCATTGACACCGCCCACGTGGCGTCGCTCACCATTTCGCCGAGGCCGAACTCCGGAACCCGCGCCCGCCCGGCAAGAGGAACAGAGGCCCGGCCGAGCGAAACCGCGAAACCTCAACGCGCGCAGAACAAAGCAAGGACGCCAACCGCAACCGGTCGGCGTGCCCAGCGTCGAGGCGGCACCTCGTCAGCGCAGGAAGGAGCCCGAGGAGAAGTCGTCATCGTCGTAGTCGGCGCTCCGCCGCGGCGGCTGCTGCGGCGTTGCCGGACCCGCCGACGGCGGGCGGTTCGGGGCGGGCGGCGGCGTGGGCGTGGGGCTGCCCTGCTCGGGCGTCTCGTCCACGGCGGTCGGCTTGATCGCCACGCCTTCGACGTTGAACGCCTCCTGGAACTTGTCGAACTGGTCGCCGAGGATCGGCGCCACCGCTTCGTTCATCTGCTCCGCCGCCATCGCCGTCGCCTGGCGGATGGTGGCCATGATCTGCTGCTGCAGTTCGGTGGCGGACTGGCGCACCGCGTTCGGCGCCAGGCGCAGGTCCAGCACCGCTCCCGACGGCGCCACGGTCACCGTCACCGACCGGTCCTGGCTGCTCGCCGTGCCCTGCATGTCCTGCATCTTGGACTGCAGCTCCGACGCCTTCTGCGCCTGCTCCTCGAACTTGCGCATCATTTCCTGGATGCGCTCAGACGCGCTGCTCACCGTCTGTCCCCTTTAACTTCCGATCCGTTGGGGCCGAGACTATCCGACCGGCCACGGCCCCTCGTGTCGTTCGAAGATCCGTTCCCGCGAGCAAATCAGCCGCGGGCGTGCAGCCTGTTGCCGAAGCGGACACGCCGCGCGATTTGCACGAGGACCACCACGATCATCAGGCTGGACGCGGCCATCAGCCCCATCAGGACGTACTGCCCGGTCTCGTCGTAGCGCTCCGGCAGGACCACCGACGTCGGCCCCGTGCAGCGGACCTCGGCGGCGCCGGAGAACCACGCCGGTTCCGGCCCCGGCAGCCGCGCGCTGCGGAGGCTGTTCGCGGGGCGGTCGGGGACGAACTCGCGCGCCTCGCCTGCCTCCGGGACCACCTGGCACTTCACGTGCTCGTCCCGGTGGGCGGCGAGCCCGAACGGCTGCCCCCGATCGAGTTCCACGCGCGCGACCGGATCGGCCGTGGCCTGGCCCTGGCCGACCGTCCCGGACCAGATCGCGGCGGTGGTGGAAACCAGGAAGTAGCCGCCGGTGACCAGCCAGACCAGCACCAGGACGACGATCCACCGCAGCACGCGAGGCGGCTTCTTCTGCGCAACAGCGCCATTCGGATGCACGCGGACTTCGTACCAGAACCAAAGAAAGCGAGGGGTGTCCCCTGCCCGGGACACCCCTCGCTCGGCGAATCAGCCCTGGAGGAGTTCGGTCACCTCGTCGCGGATCCTGCGGGCCGTCGAGCGGAGGCCGTCGACCGTCGGGCCGTGGCGGAGGACGTCGCGGGCCGTCGCCGGGAGGACGTTCGGCAACGCCTTCCCGAACACCGCCCGCAGGCCCTGCACCGTCGCGCCCTGGGCGCCCAGGCCCGGGGCCAGGATGGGGCCGTTGAGGCGGGAGAAGTCCAGCTCCTCCGGGCGGATCGTGGCTCCCGCCACCACCCCCACGTGCCCCATCGGCTCCGCCCCCGCGTTGGTCTCCGCCGCCGAGTCCACGATGTACTGGGCGACCGAGTCGCCGCTGCCGTGGATCGACTGCTGCAGGCCCGCGCCTTCCGGGTTGGAGGTCCGCGCCAGCACGAACACCCCGCGTCCCGTCTGCTCCGCGATGCCGATGGCCGGGGCCAGCGAGCCGTAGCCGAGGTACGGCGACACCGTGATCGCATCGGCCGCCAGCGGCGCGTGCTCGTCCAGGTAGGCCATCGCGTACGCCGTCATCGTGGAACCGATGTCGCCGCGCTTGATGTCCAGCAGCACCAGCGCACCGGCCTGCTGCGCCTCCCGGATCGTCTTCTCCAGCACCGCGATCCCGGCCGAGCCGTACACCTCGAAGAACGCCGACTGCGGCTTGAGCACCGCGACCTCACCGGCCAGCGCCTCCACCGCGGTCATCGCGAACCGCTCCAGCGACTGCGGGTTCTCGTCGAGGTCCCAGGCGTGCAGCAGCGACGGGTGCGGGTCGATGCCGACGCACAGCGCGCCGCGCGCCCGCACCGAATCCGTCAGCCGCTGCCCGAAGCTCGCCCGCAGCGGATCGGTCATCGCTGCTCACCGCCTTGCCGCAGGGCCGCCTGCAGTGCCTGCAGGGGCCGGACTCCGATGTTGCCCTGGATGGCGGCCTCGATGCCCTGCACCGCCGCCGCCGCGCCCTGCACCGTCGTGATGCACGGGATGTCGCGGGAGACCGCCGCGGTGCGGATCTCGTAGCCGTCCACGCGCGGGCCCGGGTTGCCGTACGGGGTGTTGATCACCATGTCGACCTCGCCGGCCTTGACCAGCTCGACGATGTCGCGCCCATCGCCGTTCTTCTCAATGTGCTTGCGCACCACCGTGGACGGGATTCCGTTACGGCGCAACACCTCCGCGGTGCCGCTGGTGGCCAGGATCTCGAAGCCCAGGTCCGCCAGCCGCTTGACCGGGAACACCAGGGACCGCTTGTCCTTGTTCGCCACCGACACGAACACCCGGCCCGAGGTGGGCAGCGAGCCGTACGCGCCGGCCTGCGACTTGGCGAAGGCCTGCCCGAAGGAGACGTCGATGCCCATCACCTCGCCGGTGGACTTCATCTCCGGCCCGAGCAGCGAATCCACGCCGACGCCCTCGCGGGTGCGGAACCGGTGGAACGGCAGCACGGCTTCCTTCACCGCGACCGGCGCGTCGGCCGGCAGGTCCGCGCCGTCGCCCTCCGCGGGCAGGATGCCCTCCGCGCGCAGGTCCGCGATCTTGGCGCCGAGCATGATCCGGGCCGCCGCCTTGGCCAGCGGCGCGGCGGTCGCCTTCGACACGAACGGCACCGTCCGCGAGGCGCGCGGGTTGGCCTCCAGCACGTACAGCACGTCGTCCTTGAGCGCGTACTGCACGTTCAGCAGGCCGTGCACGCCGATGCCCTGCGCAATGGCCTCAGTGGACCTCCGCACCTGCTCGATGTCCTGGCGCCCCAACGTGATCGGCGGCAGCGCGCACGCCGAGTCGCCGGAGTGGATGCCGGCCTCCTCGATGTGCTCCATCACGCCGGCGAGGTAGACGTCGGTGCCGTCGCAGAGCGCGTCCACGTCGATCTCGATCGCGTCGTCGAGGAAGTTGTCCACCAGCACCGGGTGTTCCGGGGTGACCTCGGTGGCGCGGGCGATGTAGTTCTCCAGCGAAGCCTCGTCGTAGACGATCTCCATGCCCCGGCCGCCGAGCACGTAGGACGGCCGCACCAGCACCGGGTAGCCGATCTCGTCGGCGATCCGCTTGGCGCCCTCGAACGACGTCGCGGTGCCGTACTTCGGCGCGGGCAGGCCCGCCCCGGCGAGCACGTCGCCGAACGCGCCGCGGTCCTCGGCCAGGTGGATCGCCTCCGGCGGCGTGCCCACGATCGGCACCCCGGCGTCGGCCAGCCGCTTCGCCAGGCCCAGCGGGGTCTGGCCGCCGAGCTGCACGATCACGCCCGCCACGGTGCCGGACTGCTGTTCGGAGTGCACGACCTCCAGGACGTCCTCGAAGGTCAGCGGCTCGAAGTACAGCCGGTCCGAGGTGTCGTAGTCGGTGGAGACCGTCTCCGGGTTGCAGTTGACCATCACGGTCTCGTACCCGGCCTCGCGCAGCGCCATCGCGGCGTGCACGCAGGAGTAGTCGAACTCGATGCCCTGGCCGATGCGGTTCGGACCCGAGCCGAGGATGATCACCTTCGGCCGCTCGCGCTGCTCGGTGACCTCCGACTCGGCCGCCGGGTCGGACTCGTAGGCCGAGTAGTGGTACGGCGTCCGGGCCGCGAACTCCGCCGCGCAGGTGTCGACCGTCTTGTACACCGGCCGCACGCCCAACCGGTGCCGCAGCGTGCGAACGCCGTCCTCACCGGCCAGTTCCGGCCGCAGCGCGGCGATCTGCCGGTCCGACAGCCCGGCCCGCTTGGCGCGCCGCAGCAGCGCCGCGTCCAGCACCGGCGCCCCGACCAGCTCGCCGCGCAGTTCGACCCATGCCGCGATCTGGTCGACGAACCACGGGTCGATGCCCGAGGCCTCGTGCACCTGCTCCACCGAAGCGCCCAGCCGCAGCGCGCGCTCCACCGTGTACAGCCGCCCGTCGTGCGGCGTGCGCAGTTCGTCCAGAGTGGACTCGACGGTCACGCCCTCCGGGTCCGGCTTGGTCCAGAAACCGGCCGCCTTCGTCTCCATCGAGCGCAGCGCCTTGCCCAGCGCCTCGGAGAAGCTGCGGCCCACGGCCATCGCCTCGCCGACGCTCTTCATCGTCGTGGTCAGCTCCTGGTCCGCGCCCGGGAACTTCTCGAAGGCGAACCGCGGCACCTTCACCACCACGTAGTCCAGCGTCGGCTCGAAGCTCGCCGGGGTCTCGCCGGTGATGTCGTTCTGGATCTCGTCCAGCGTGTAGCCCACGGCCAGCTTCGCGGCGATCTTGGCGATCGGGAAGCCCGTCGCCTTCGACGCCAGCGCCGAGGAGCGCGACACCCGCGGGTTCATCTCGATGACGACCATCCGGCCGGTGTCCGGGTGGATGGCGAACTGGATGTTGCAGCCGCCGGTGTCCACCCCGACCTCGCGCAGCACCGCGATGCCCACGTTGCGCATGTGCTGGTACTCGCGGTCGGTCAGCGTCATCGACGGCGCCACGGTCACCGAGTCACCGGTGTGCACGCCCATCGCGTCGATGTTCTCGATCGAGCAGATGACCACCACGTTGTCGGCGTGGTCGCGCATCAGCTCGAGCTCGTACTCCTTCCAACCGAGGACGCTCTCCTCGATCAGCACCTCGTGCACCGGCGACTCGGCCAGCCCGAAGGAGGCCATCCGCTCCAGGTCTTCCTCGGTGTGCGCCATGCCCGAACCCAGGCCGCCCATGGTGAAGCTGGGCCGGATCACCACCGGCAGGCCGCGCTCGGCGACGAACGCCCGCACGTCCTCCATCGACTTGCACACCGCCGACTCCGGCACCTCGCCGCCGATGGCGCGCACGATGTCCTTGAACCGCTGCCGGTCCTCGCCGCGCTGGATCGCCTCGAAGTCGGCGCCGATCAGCTCCACGCCGTACTTCTCCAGCGTCCCGCGCTCGTGCAGCGCGACCGCCGTGTTCAGCGCGGTCTGCCCGCCGAGGGTGGCCAGGATCGCGTCCGGCCGCTCGGCCTCGATCACCTTCTCCACGAACTCCGGGGTGATCGGCTCGATGTAGGTCGCATCGGCGAACTCCGGGTCCGTCATGATCGTCGCCGGGTTCGAGTTCACCAGCGAGACGCGGATGCCCTCTTCGCGCAGCACCCGGCACGCCTGCGTACCGGAGTAGTCGAACTCGCACGCCTGGCCGATCACGATCGGCCCGGAACCGATGACGAGTACGTGCTTGATATCAGTTCGCTTGGGCATCAGCGAGTCTCCGTCATCAGATCAACGAACTTGTCGAACAGCGGCGCGGCGTCGTGCGGGCCCGCCGCCGCTTCGGGGTGGTACTGGACGCTGAACGCCGGGCCGTCGAGCAGCCGGAGCCCCTCGACCGCACCGTCGTTCGCGCAGTGGTGGCTGACCATCGCGCGGCCGAAGTCGGTGTCGAACCGCTCGCCCGGCTCGCCCTCGACGGCGAAGCCGTGGTTCTGCGCGGTGATCGCGACCTGGCCGGTCTCGACGTCGATCACCGGGATGTTGATGCCCCGGTGCCCGTAGCGCAGCTTGTAGGTGCCGCGGCCGAGCGCGCGGCCGAGGATCTGGTTGCCGAAGCAGATGCCGAACAGCGGCAGCTTGCGGTCCAGGGCCTGGCGGGTCAGCTCGACCTGCTGGTCGGTGGTGGCCGGGTCGCCGGGGCCGTTGGACAGGAACAGCCCGTCCGGCTTGACCGACAGCACCTCGTCCAGCGTGGACGCCAGCGGCAGCACGTGGACCTCGATGCCGCGCTCGGCCATCATCCGCGGCGTGTTGGACTTGATGCCCAGGTCGAGCGCGGCCACGGTGAACCGCTTCTCGCCGATGGCGGGCACGACGTAGGGCTCGGCGGTGGTCACGTCGCCCGCCAGCGAGGCGCCGACCATCTCGGCGCTCGCCTTGACCGCGGCGACCATCTCGTCGTCGGAGCCGAGTTCCGGCCCGGAGAAGATGCCGCCGCGCATCGCGCCCAGCTCGCGGACGTGGCGGGTCAGGGTGCGGGTGTCGATGCCTGCGATGCCGACGATGTCCTGCCGCGCCAGCTCCTCGACCAGCGACCGGCGGGAGCGCCAGTTCGACGGGATGCGGGCGGGATCGCGGACGGCGTAGCCGGCGACCCAGATCTGCTTCGACTCGTCGTCCTCGTCGTTCCAGCCGGTGTTGCCGATCTGCGGCGCGGTCTGCACCACGATCTGGCGGTGGTACGAGGGATCGGTCAGGGTCTCCTGGTAGCCGGTCATGCCGGTGGTGAACACGACCTCACCCAGGGTGCGGCCCACCTTGCCGTAGGCCTCCCCGCGGAAGATCCGGCCGTCCTCCAACACCAGTGCGGCCGGGGTGTGCGCGGTCATTTCTCCTCCTGCCGCGGCTCAGCGGAGCCGCGGGTCGATTCGGGTAGGTGGTCGCGTTCACGTCGTGTGTGCGCAACCGGGCTGGAGCCCGACTGCTCACTCGCGACCTCGTCAGCGGGCGCCAGTGCCCGGACCGCCTCGACCCACTCGGTCTGCGTTGTCTTGTCGTCGCCGCGGAACCCGGTGTCCAGCAGCTGCTCGCCCAGCCGCCAGGTCACCACGACCAGGCCGGCACCGGGCACCACCTTGTTGGCCAGCTTGTGGTCCAGGCGGCTGTCCACGATGGACTCCGCGGGGATCCACACGTCGCTGGCCCCGGTTCGTCGCAGCAGCAGGCCCGCGGCGTGCAGGTGCGCGGTGCCGTTGGCGCGGTGCCCGATGTCGCCGACCGCGATGCGGTCCTGCCAGTCGGTCGCCTTCGTGGTGCCGACGTACATGCCGGTCGCGGCGGGCAGCAGCTCCTCGCCCGGCTCGGCAGGCGGCGCCGGGAAGTCCGGCAGCTCGGCGGCCTGGCGGCGCGCCCGGCCGGCCCAGCCCCGCCACATGCCGAAGAACAGCAGGGCGACCACCGCGGCCATCCCCAGCACCCACAGGAAGCGTTCCATCAGCGCGTCACCTTGCCCTCGTGCGCGGTGATCCGGCCGCGCAGCAGCGTCGCGACCACGCGGCCGGGCAGCCGCATGCCCTCGAACGGCGAGTTCTCGCCGAGGCTGGCGAGCTCCGCGGCGCGCACCGTCCACTCGGTGTCGGGGTCGACCAGCACCAGGTTCGCCGGTTCGCCCGCGGCGACCGGGCGGCCCTGGTTCGTCAGCCCGGCGATCTCGGCGGGCCGCTCGCTCATCACCCGCGCCACGCCGCGCCAGTCCAGCAGCCCGGAGCGCACCATCGTCTGCACGACGATGCCGAGCGCGGTCTGCAGGCCGAGCATGCCCGGCTTCGCCGCGGACCACTCGCAGTCCTTGTCCTGCGCGGCGTGCGGGGCGTGGTCGGTGGCCACGCAGTCCACGGTGCCGTCGGCCAGCGCCTGGCGCAGCGCCAGCACGTCGGCATCGGTGCGCAGTGGCGGGTTGACCTTGTTGATCGGGTCGTAGGTCTCCAGCCGGTCGTCGGTCAGCAGCAGGTGGTGCGGCGTGACCTCGGCCGACACGCGCCCGTTCACCTCGCGGGACTTCCACCAGCGCAGGATCTCGGCGGTGCCTTCGGTGGAGACGTGGCAGATGTGCAGCGTGCCGCCGGTGTGCCCGGCGAGCAGGCAGTCGCGCGCCACGATCGCTTCCTCCGCCGGCGCGGGCCAGCCGGCCAGGCCCAGCCGGGCGGCGTTCGCACCCTCGTGCGCCTGCGCGCCCGCGGTCAGCCGCGGCTCCTCGGCGTGCTGCGCGACAACGCCGCCGAAGGACTTCGTGTACTCCAGCGCACGGCGCATGATCAGCGGGTCGTGCACGCAGTGGCCGTCGTCCGAGAACACCCGGACCTCGGCGACGCTGCGGCGCATGGTGCCCAGCTCGGCGAGCTTCTCGCCCTTGAGCCCCACCGTCACCGCGCCCACCGGGTGCACGTCGACCAGGCCGACCTCGCGGCCGCGCCGCCACACGTGCTCGACGATCACCGCGTTGTCGGCGACCGGATCGGTGTTGGCCATCGCGAAGACCGCGGTGTAGCCGCCGAGCGCGGCGGCCATCGAACCGGTCTCGACGGTTTCGGCGTCCTCCCGGCCCGGCTCCCGCAGGTGCGTGTGCAGGTCCACGAAGCCCGGCAGCGCCACGGCCCCGCCGGCCTGAATGATCTCGTCAGCATCGGTGTCGAGATCCGCGCCGATCTCGGCGATGACCTCGCCGTCGATCAGCACGTCCACCGGCTCACCCTCGCCGTAAGGGCGGACTTCCTTCAACAACACCCGGCTCATGGAAGTACCGCTCACAGTTCCGCCTCTCCGCGATTTTCAGTGGTGGTTGCGTTCCGCTCAATCTCGCGTTTCGCGGTTTCTTGTGGCTGGTTTGCTTCACGTTCCCCTGAGGTGCGGTTGAGGAGGACTCGAGTTGACACAGCGTTGCTCATGCCGCGAGCTCCTCTCCGGCGAGCAGGTGGTAGAGCACCGCCATCCGCACGTGCACGCCATTGCTGACCTGCTGGGTGATGGCGGCGCGCGGCGAATCGGCCACGGCCGGCGCGATCTCCATGCCGCGCAGCATCGGGCCGGGGTGCAGGACCACCGCGTGCTCGGGCAGCCTGCCCAGCCGCGCCTCGTTGAGGCCGTAGGTGATCGAGTACTCGCGCGCCGACGGGAAGAAACCGCCGTGCATCCGCTCGGCCTGGACCCGCAGCATCATCACCGCGTCCAGCTTCGGCAGCTCCGGGTCCAGCTCGTGGCGCACCTCCGCGCCCCACTGCTGCGCTCCGGCGGGCACCAGCGTCGGCGGCGCGACCAGCACCACCTCGGCGCCGAGGGTGCGCAGCAGGTGCACGTTCGAGCGCGCCACCCGGCTGTGCAGCAGGTCGCCGACGATGGCGATGCGGCGCCCGGCCAGCTCGCCCAGCCGCTCCCGCAGCGTCGCGGCGTCCAGCAGCGCCTGGGTGGGGTGCTCGTGCATGCCGTCGCCGGCGTTGACGACCTGGGTACCGACCTCGTCCAGCCAGCCGGCCAGCCGTTGCGCCGCGCCCGAGGCGGGGTGCCGGACGATCACGCAGTCCGCCCCGGCGGCGGCCAGCGTCAGCGCGGTGTCGCGCAGCGATTCGCCCTTGTTCACCGAAGAACTGCTGGCCGAGACGTTGATCACGTCGGCGCTCATCCACTTCCCGGCGACCTCGAAGGACACCCGGGTGCGCGTGGAGTTCTCGTAGAACAGGGTCACCACGGTCCGGCCGCGCAGCGTCGGCAGCTTCTTGATCTCGCGCCCCAGCAGCGTCTGCTTCAGGGTGTCGGCGGTGTCGAGCACGCTCGTCGCGGTGGCGGCGTCCAGACCTTCGGTGGACAGCAGGTGGCGCATCACCTGACCTCCTCGTCCTGCGTGGCGTCCGGGCGGCGCAGCACGACTCGGTCGGTGCCGTCGGTCTCGGCGAGCTGGACCGCGACGCCCTCGGAGCGCGAGGTGGGGACGTTCTTGCCGACGTAGTCGGCGCGGATCGGCAGCTCGCGGTGCCCGCGGTCGACCAGCACCGCCAGCTGCACCGCCCGCGGCCGGCCCTGGTCGCGCAGGGCGTCGAGGGCGGCCCGCACGGTCCGGCCGGAGAACAGCACGTCGTCGACGAGCACGATCAGCGCGTTGTCGATGCCCTGCGCGGGCAGGCTGGTGGGCTCCAGCGGACGGTTCGGGCGGTGCCGCAGGTCGTCGCGGTAGAGCGTGATGTCGAGGATGCCGGTGGGCACCGTCACGCCGCTGAACTCGCTGATCTTCGCGGCCAGCCGCTGGGCCAGTGAGGTTCCCCTCGTCGGGATGCCCAGCAGCACCACGTCGCTGCTTCCGGTGTCCAGCGCGGTCTTCTCGATGATCTGGTGGGCGATCCGGGCTATCGTGCGCGCAACGTCACCGGCCGAAAGCAGCTCCCGCTGCCCGACCGGATCCGTCGCGTCCGCCGGTTGGCGTGACGCCACGGTGCGACCTCCTTCCCCGCCTCACGGGACGGGTCCTTAAAGGATGGTGTGTGAGCTGCCCCGCAGTCTCCGGGTCGGAAACCACTGCCGACCGCCGGGCTGCCTTGTACGCTATCAGCGCTGCGAGGTCAATCGTCCGGGTGGTGTGGTGGTGTTCGCCGCATTGCCAGCAAAGACCAACTTGACCTGGTGACGCTGGCGAGCGAACATTACTCTCCGTATCGATCTGAGCTTTGCTCCCCGGTCGCCGTTATCGGCTAACGGGGCGAACGAACGGAGAAACGCCACATGGGCGACTACGCCAAGGCGCTGGGCAGCAAGCTCCGCGCTATCCGCCAGCAGCAGGGTCTGTCGCTGCACGGCGTCGAGCAGAAGTCTGGCGGGCGGTGGAAGGCCGTGGTCGTCGGGTCCTATGAGCGAGGCGACCGTGCGGTGACCGTGCAGAAGCTGGCCGAACTGGCCGACTTCTACGGTGTTCCGGTCGCGGAACTGCTTCCCGAAGGTCGGGTGCCTTCCGGCGCCGAACCTGCCACCAAAGTTGTGATCAACCTGGAGCGGCTGCAGCAGCTGCCTGCGGAGAAGGTGGGCCCGCTGGCCCGCTACGCGGCCACCATCCAGAGCCAGCGCGGTGACTACAACGGCAAGGTGCTGTCCATCCGCACCGAGGACCTGCGATCCCTGGCCATCATCTACGACATGACGCCAGGCGAGCTCACCGAGCAGCTCATCGACTGGGGCGTGCTTCCCCCGGAGGCCCGCCCAGCCCGGGAGGAGTGACACGACACCCGGCCCACCTGTTCGAGTGGGCCGGGCACGTGACGGGGCACCCACCGCGACCAACGGCCGCAACGGGTGCCCCTTCGTTTTCCCCGGTCAACCGGCCACACCCCACCCCCGTCCCGCAGAGGTCCGCAATTTCAATGGAAATCAGAGCTCTGATTTCCATTGAAATTGCGGAACCCCTGTCACCCGTTCGGGGGAGTACGAAGCGATGAGGGGCACCCCTGGCCGGTCTCCCGGCCGGGGGTGCCCCTCATCTGTAACTCGTTCGGGCTACTCCGCCGCGGTCTGCTCCGGGCGGACCGACTTGCGGAGCCGGTCGCCGATGCCCGCGATGCGGCCCAGCACGCCGTTGACGAAGCGCGGCGAGTCGTCCGTGGACAGCGCCTTGACCAGCTCCACGGCCTCGTCGATGGCCACCGCCGGCGGCACGTCGTCGCTCCACAGCAGCTCGTACAGGCCCAGCCGCAGCACCGAGCGGTCGACCGCGGGCATCCGCCCCAGCGACCAGCCCTCGGCGTGCTGCGTGAGCACCTCGTCGATCCGCTCGCGGTTCGCCGTCACGCCCTCGACCAGGGCGATCGTGTAGTCGCCGACCGGCGGAACCTCCGGCGAGCCGACGCGCTCGGCGAGCAGGGTCACCGCGTCGATGCCGCGCTGATCGGCCTCGTAGAGGAAGTCCACGGCACGCTTGCGTGCCTTGCTCCGAGAACCCACCTCACACCCTCTTTCCGGCCGGACCGAATGCCGCGGCCGACGGGCAGGCGATCATTTGCTGCTGACGCGGCTGAGGTACCGGCCGTCGCGCGGGTCGACCTTCACCTTGTCACCGATGTTGAGGAACAGCGGGACCTGGATCTCCGCACCGGTCTCCAGGGTGGCGGGCTTGGTGCCGCCGGTGGAGCGGTCGCCCTGCAGGCCCGGGTCGGTGTGCGAGACGACGAGCTCGACCGACGCGGGCAGCTCGACGTACAGCGGGGCCTCGTCGTGGCGGGCCACGACGACGGCGCTGTTCTCCAGCATGTAGTTCGCGGCGTCCCCGACGACGTCGGCCGAGATGTTGACCTGGTCGTAGGTGTCGGGGTCCATGAACACGTAGTCGGTGCCGTCGTTGTAGAGGTAGGTCATCTCGCGGCGGTCGACGTTCGCGGTGTCCACCTTGACGCCGGCGTTGAAGGTCTTGTCCACGACCTTGCCGGAGAGGACGTTCTTCAGGGTGGTGCGAACGAAGGCGCCGCCCTTGCCGGGCTTGACGTGCTGGAAGTTCACGACGGTCCACAACTGGCCGTCGATGTTGAGCACCAGTCCGTTCTTCAGGTCGTTCGTGGATGCCACGGTGGGGGTCTCTCCTGTGGTGATGGCTTGGGCGTGTTGCCGACGCGAACCGGATTCCGGCGTAACCGGCGCACCTCGGCGCGTCAGACTTCGACGAGCTCCTTCGTCGTCAAGGTGAGGAGCTCCGGCGTGCTGGGACGCACGACCAGCGTGTCCTCGATGCGGACCCCGCCCTGCCCTGCCAGGTAGACACCAGGCTCGACGGTGACCGCCATCCCGGCGCCGATTCTACCGTCCCCCCGCTGCGACAACGCCGGTGCCTCGTGGATCTCCAGGCCGACGCCGTGTCCGAGGCCGTGCAGGAACTGCTCGCCGTAGCCCGCGTCCTCGATCACCTTGCGGGCCGCGGTGTCCACCGCCTTCACATCGGTGTCGACGGCGAGGGCGGCCCGGCCGGCGGCCTGCGAGGCGCGCACCAGCTCGTAGATCTCGCGCTGCCAGTCCGCCGCCTTGCCGAGCACCACGGTCCGGGTCATGTCCGAGTGGTAGCCGTCGACGAGGGCACCGAAGTCCATCTTCACGAAGTCGCCGGCCGCCAGCACCGCGTCGGTGGGCCGGTGGTGCGGCACCGCGGAGTTCGCCCCGGCGGCGACGATCGTCTCGAACGACGGGCCGGCCGCGCCGTGGTCGAGCATCCGGGTCTCCAGCTCGCGGGCGACCTCCAGCTCGGTGCGGCCGGGGCGCAGCCCGCCGTGCGCGATGAGGTCGGCCAGCGCCCGGTCGGCGGCCGCGCACGCCATCCGCAGCGCGTCGATCTCGGTCTCGTCCTTGATCAGCCGCAGCTGCTCGACGAGGCCGGGCGCGCGCACCAGTTCCGCCTCCCCCGCCGCGGCGGCCAGCACGTCGCGGCCGTCGACGGTGACGTGCTGGCTTTCGAAGCCGACGCGGCGGTGCCCGGCGGCGTCGGCCCCGAACCGCTCGGCCAGCGCCAGATCGCTCGGCCGCTCGATGACCCGCTCCAGGTCCGGCACCTGCGCCCCGGCCTGGATCAGGTACCGGCCGTCGGTGCAGAACACCGTCCGCGACTCGGTCCCCGGCTCGTCGGCGGCGTGCACCACCAGCGCCGCGTTGGATCCGGTGAAGCCGGTCAGGTAGCGGATGTTGAGCAGATCGGTCACCAACATCGCGTCCAGGTCCCGTTCGCGCAGCTGGTCGCGGAGGGCGTGGCGCCGGTGGGCGTGCGTTTCGGGCATGTTTCGGAGCCTAGCTCGCGCCGGGGCGAACGGGCCTGGTCACGCCAACGTCGGCGGGAAGCCGCCACGAGCTTGCGCGGCCCGGCTCGTCGGTGCAGGGCGCTACCCTCCCGGCATGTCGCTGACGTGGAGCGCGTTGGACAGCCCTGTCGGGGAGCTGACGGTCGTCGCGGCCGCCGGCGAGGTGTGCCGGGTCGCCTTCGCCGCGCCGGACCGGGTGCTCGGCGAGTTCGACGGCGTCGAGCCGAGCCGGGGCACCGGCGTGGCGGCTGAGGCCGCGCGGCAACTCGGCGAGTACTTCTCGCGCGGGCGCCGGGAATTCGACGTGCCGATCGCGTGGGCGCCGCTGGAGGGATTGCGGCTGCACGTGTTGCGCACGCTGCACGAGCTGGTGCCCTTCGGCGAGACGGTGAGCTACAAGGGGCTGGCGGAGCTGTCCGGGCGGCCGGAGGCCTCGCGGGCGGTCGGCACGATCATGGGCAGCAATCCGGTGCCGCTGCTGGTGCCGTGCCACCGGGTGCTGGCCAGCGGCGGCGGCCTCGGCGGGTTCGGCCCGGGCCTGGAGGCCAAGCGGCGGCTGCTGGTGCTGGAGGGCGTCCTGGAGCCCAGTCTGCTGGAGCTCGACCTGCTCTCGTGAGCGTTCGTTCCGGTAAGAAAGGGAACCTTCACTCACGAGCCCGGCGGCCCAGGAACAGGTGGTAGGTCGTCTCCTGCTGCCCCAGCGTCACCGGGATCGGGATCTCCTCGCAGTTCCCGAAGACCTCCCGCATCGCGGCGCCGAGGTCCGGGGAGGCGTCGGCCGACCAGATCGCCACGATGCCTTCCGGGGTGAGCTTCGCCCTGCAGCGGACCAGGAAATCGGCTCGGTAGAGAGCGGAATTGCCGTCGTAGACGAGGAAGTCCGGGCCGTTGTCCACATCGAGCAGCAGGACGTCGAAGCTGCCGGGCGGTTGCGCGTCGAGCACCTCGGCGACGTCGCCGACGCGGAACACCACCCGGTCGTCCCGGATCGCATCGGCGGTTTCGGGGACGAGCCCGCGGCGGTGCCAGTCGATCAGGTCCGGCTCGATCTCGACGACGTGCGCTTCGCGGACCCGCGGATCGGCCAGCACTTCCCGCAGCGTGAACCCCAGTCCCAGGCCGCCGACCAGCACCCGGTCGGTCCGGGCGGCGGCCCGCAGGGTGGCGCCGGCGAGCAGCCGTTCGGTCTCGGTGTGCACCGTGTCCATCACGAAAACGCCGTTGACCCGGAGCTCCAGCGCTCCGCCCCGGCGGAGCAGCACGAGTTCGCCACGCTCGGAGTGGTTGCGCGCGACCTGTTCCGTCATCGCCACCAAAGTTAGCCAACCCGGCGGTGGGCGGGCGAACCACCGCCGTTGTCCGGTTTTGACCGGTCGGATGAGCCGGTTCGGGTAGTCGGCGGCGGCGCTTCGGGGTATTGGCGGCCGATGCGGCCGCTCCCACAATTGTTGTGACTCAAAACTTATTCCCCACGCCGAAGGGAATTGCCGTGCTCAGCAGACGATCCTTCCTCGGCGGCGTCTCCGCCGCCGCCCTCGCCGTGCCCGCCATCGGCGGCCTCGCCAACGCCCCGGCCTTCGCCGGCCGCCGTGCTCCCGACGTCCCGCTACCGCTGACGATCGTCAACCGCAGCGGCCAGTTCGACAACGCCTCCATCTGGGTCTACGTCGTCGGCGTGAACCTCGACTCCGGCGAGCAGTGCCGGGTCTCGCCCGACGGGCAGCTGGTGCCGGTTTCGCCGTCCGACAACGGCTCCGACGGCTTCGCCGACTACGCCATCCCGCTGCAGGGCGGCGGCGACACGACGCTGAACCTGCCGAGCATGTCCGGCCGGATCTACTTCGCGCTCGGCGAGAAGCTGAAGTTCAAGGTCGTCTCGGGCGGCGACGGCAAGCCCGCGCTGCAGTACCCGGCGGGCTGGGTCGACACCGACCCGAACCACTCGATCCTGCACGACACCGTCGAATTCACCCTCAAGCCCGACGGGATGTACTGCAACACGACGATGGTCGACATGTTCAGCGTGCCGCTGTCGATCCGGCTGCAGGGCGCGCAGGACCAGACCACGGGCACGGTGCCCGCCGGGGGCCGCGAGAAGATCCTCAGCGGTGTCGCGGAGAACGCGGACTTCGCCGGGCTGCGGCAGCAGGACCTGCGGGTGATCGCGCCGGGCCACGGGCTCGACCTCGGCGCGTTCTCCGGCAGCTACTACGACTCCTACATCGACGAGGTCTGGGCCAAGTACCAGGGCAGCCGGCTGAAGGTGAACACCGGCGACGGCCGCATCTTCACGGGCCAGATCTCCGGCGACACCTTCAACTTCGACGGCGGCGTGCAGCCGATCGGACGACCGTCCACAAGGGACGTGCTGTTCTGCGACGGCGCGCTGGCCGCCCCGAACGACGGCATCACCGGTCCGGTGGCGGCCATCCTGGGCGCCGGTTTCAACCGCTCCATCCTGCTGGACCTGGCCGACCAGCCCGGCACCGATCCGGGCGCCTTCTACCAGCACCAGGTCACCAACCACTTCGCCAAGGTGATGCACGCCAACACCGAGGACGGCAAGGCCTACGGGTTCGCCTTCGACGACGTGGCCGGTTTCGCCTCCTACATCCAGGACGGGGCGCCGAAGTCGATCACCGTGACGCTGACCCCGTGGTGACCGGTTCCGGCTTCGACCGCGGCCCGGCGACCCGGATCGACACCGAGAACGCCGTCGCCAGCAGGCAGAGCAGGCCCGCGCCGTACCAGGCGGCGGCGTAGTCGCCGAACTGGTCGCGCACCACGCCCGCGATGCTGGCGATGGCCGCCGCGCCGATCTGGTGCGAGGCGAACACCCAGCCGAACACCACCGAGGCGCGGGGCCCGAAGTGCTCCCGGCACAGCGCCATGGTCGGCGGCACGGTGGCCACCCAGTCCAGCCCGTAGAACACCACGAACAGCACCATGCTCGCCTCCACCGAGGGGCCGAGCAGCTGCGGCAGCACGAACAGCGACAGGCCGCGCAGCGTGTAGTAGGCGGCGAGCAGCAGGCGCGGGTTGACCTTGTCGGTCAGCCAGCCGGAGAGCACCGTGCCGAGCACGTCGAACACGCCGATCACCGCGAGCAGCCCGGCGGCGGTCGTGGTCGGCATGCCGTGGTCGTGCGCGGCGGGCACGAAGTGCGTGTTCACCAACCCGTTGGTGCTCGCCCCGCAGATCGCGAATCCGCCCGCCAGCAGCCAGAAAGCGGGCTTGCGGGCCGCGTCGCGAAGGGCGCGCAGCGCGACCGCGGCCGGGTTGCCGCGGTCGCGCTCCGGCTCCGGCTCGTCGCCCGTCGCGCCGTAGGCGGTGACGCCGGCGTCGCGGGGGTGATCGCGCATCACCAGCCACACCAGCAGGCCGACCAGCAGCGCGGTGCCCGCGATGACCAGCGAGGTGAAGCGCCAGCCGTCGCTCTCGACTAGCACGGCCGCCAGCGGCAGGAAGATCAGCTGACCGGTCGCGCTGCCCGCGGTCAGCACGCCGCTGACGAGGCCGCGCCGCTGCACGAACCACCGGTCGACCACTGTGGACACGAAGGCCAGCGCCATGGACCCGGTGCCCAGGCCCACGAGGAGGCCCCAGCACACGATCAGCTGCCAGCTGGCGGTCATGAACACGGTCAGCCCGCTGCCGGCCGCGATGAGCAGCAGCGCGGCGACGGTGACCCGGCGGATGCCGAAGCGCGCCATCAGCGCCGCGGCGAACGGCGCGGTCAGGCCGTAGAGGAGCAGGTTCAGCGACACGGCGGCCGAGATGACGCTGTGCGGCCAGCCGAACTCGTCGTGCAGCGGATTCATGAACACGCCGGGCATCGACCGGAAGGCGGCGGACCCGAGCAGGGCGATGAAGGCGACGGCCGCCACCCACCAGGCGGGGTGGACGCGTCGCGCGGTCCCAGTACTGATCACATCGAAGAGCCTCGCCGAAACGGCGGGGCGGAACCAGTGGCCGGACAGACAATATGTGAGAAGATCCGGCCATGGCCATCCCGCACCGAATAGCCGTCCTGGGCCTCTCCGACGTCGTCGGCTTCGACCTGGCGATCGCCCCGCAGATCTTCTCCGGAGCCCGCGACGATGACGGCGAGCCGCTCTACGACATCCAGGTCTGCAGCCTCGACGGCGGCCCGATCAGCACCACCAAGGGCTTCTCGATCCTGCCCGGGGCCAGCCCGGACTTCCTGGCCGCGCCGGACACGCTGATCATCCCGGGCACCTACGTCGAAGGGCCGTGCACGGACGGCAGCTTGTCCCCCGAACTCGCCGGCTACCTGGCCGGATTGCCCGGCACCACGCGGATCATGTCGATCTGCACCGGCGCGTTCGTACTCGCGGCGGCGGGCCTGCTCGACGGCCGCCCGGCCACCACGCACTGGGCGCACGCGGCGCGCTTCCGGCGGCTGTACCCGCAGGTGGAGCTGCACCCGGACGTGCTCTTCGTGGACGACGGCGACGTGCTGACCTCGGCCGGCGTGGCCGCCGGGATCGACCTGTGCCTGCACGTGCTCCGCCGCGACCACGGCAGCGAGGTGGCCAACCGCGCGGCCCGGTCCTGCGTCGTGCCGCCGTGGCGGGACGGCGGCCAGTCCCAGTTCATCGAGCGGCCGCTGCCGGAGACCAGCGGCTCCGGCACCGCGCCGACCCGGGCGTGGCTGCTGGAACGGCTCGCCGAGCCGCTCACCCTGGACGACGCGGCGGCGCACGCCGGGATGAGCGTGCGGACCTTCACCCGCCGGTTCCGGGAGGAGACCGGCACCAGCCCGCTGGACTGGCTGCTGCAGCAGCGCATCGAGCACGCCCGCCACCTGCTGGAGGTCACGGACCTGCCGATCGAGGCGGTGGCCGAGCAGTCCGGCCTGAACACCGCGGCATCGCTGCGCAAGCACCTGCGGCTGCGCCTCGGCACCAGCCCCGCGGCCTACCGCCGCACCTTCCGCCGCAGCGCCTGAGCGCCTGCTCCGCGCACAGCCGCACGGGGCGTCAGCGGCACCGAAGGCGGACCGCAATTTCAATGGAAATCGAAGGTCCGATTTCCATTGAAATTGCGGAAGTTGTCCACAGCCGTCGGCGTGTCGTGTCCCGACACGCCGACGATCCGCAACTTCCGTGGAGCGTCTTTCACCCTGACCGGCCCGCAGCCGCGGGGCCGCAAGGCCGCACGTCGATGGGTACCGCATGTGCCGCAGGCGCAGGACCCACCTACGACACCCGCACCGCCGCAGGTTCTCAGAGGCTTCCTGGCACGAGGCGGTAGGCGTCGCCGTCGGTGATCACCCGGCCCGCGGTCGGCGGCGGGAAATGGGTGCCCAGCAACAGGGTTCCGGTGCCGGCGAGCGATGCGAGCACGGATCGGCGCGTGGCTTCGGCCTGTTCGGGGTCGATGTCGACGCAGCTGCCGATGTCCGGCTCGGCGAGCTGGACGGGGTGGTGGACGCAGTCGCCGGTGATCAGCGCCGTCTCTCCGCCGCTGCTCAGCTGGACGGCGATGTGGCCGGGCGTATGACCGGGAGTCGGCAGCAGGCGCAGGCCGGGTGCGATTTCGGTGCCCGCTGCCGGGACGTCGACCAGGTCGAGCAGTCCCGCGTCCTCGACCGGGTGCACGGAGTCGCGGAACATCTGCCGCCGAGGCTCGTCCATGTCGTACCCGGCCCAGAACTCCCGCTCGGCACGGGAGACGACGTAGCGGGCGCAGGGGAAGGCGGGAACCCATTCACCCTGCTCGTCGCGCGTGTTCCAGCCGACGTGGTCGGTGTGCAGGTGGGTGAGGACGACCAGATCGACGGAGTCAGGGGCGAATCCGGCGGCGGCGAGGCGCTCCGGGTAGTCCGTCCGCAGGTCGTGCCACGCCGGGTTCGCCCGGGTCTTGCCGTTGCCGATGCCGGTGTCGACGAGGACGCGCAGCCCGCCCACGACCAGCGCGAAGCTGTGGCTGTCGAGGCGTAGAACGCCCTCGGGATCCGCGAAGTCAGGGCGCAGCCAGCCCTGCCGCGCGACCACGTCCGGGGTGGCGTCGGGCAGCAGCCACGGCCCGGTCGCCGGTGGCAGGAGGACCTCGTCGATGCGGTGGACGGTCGTGTCACCCACGGTCCACGTCGCGGCGGATTCGTTCATGTTCCTTCGTTTCCTCCGTCTGCCCGATCGCGCCGACTAAAAGCTATCCGTTTGCTTTAAGGCACGATAGGCCCTACAGTCGACTAAAGCAAACCATTAGCTTTTATTCGACAGGAGGGCGCGCTCATGTCCGCTGGACTCACGCCGCCGGAGGCCGCCCGATGGGCCGCCCGCTCCGGGCTCCCGCTGGCGGCCGACCGCCACGCCGAGGTCGCGGCCACGGCCGAATACATCCACTCCGTCGTCTCGCTGCTCCGGGAGCTGGACTTCGGGGACACCGCGCCCGCCCACCACGCAGACGAGGAGCGGCCCGATGCAGCCGTATGAGCTGACCGTCGCGGCCGCCGCCGCGGAGATGCGGGCCGGACGACTATCGCCCGTCGAACTGGTGGACTCGGTGCTCGGCCGCATCGAGCAGGTCGAACCGCGCCTGCAGGCCTACGTCTCGGTGATGGCGGAACGAGCGCACCAGGAGGCGCGCGCGGCCGACCAGTCCCAGGGCCCGCTGCGCGGAATTCCCATGGGGCTCAAGGACCTCATCGACGTCGCCGGCACGGCGACCACCGCGAGTTCCCGGGCGCGGGCCGGCCACCTCGCGGACGCCGACAGCACCGTCGCCGCGCGCCTGGCGGGGGCCGGCGCCGTCCTGCTCGGCAAGACCCACACCCACGAGTTCGCCTACGGGCTGATCACGCCGCAGACGAACAACGCCTGGGACCAGGAGCGGATCGCCGGGGGCTCCAGCGGCGGGTCCGCCGTTGCGGTCGCGGCGGGAGCGGCGACGTTCGCCCTGGGCACCGACACCGGCGGATCGATCCGGGTGCCGGCCGCGCTGAACGGGGTGGTCGGCCTCAAGCCGACGTACGGCCTCGTTCCGCGGCAGGGCGTCACATCGCTGTCCTGGTCCCTGGACCACGTCGGTCCCATCACCCGCACCGTCGAGGACGCGGCCCTGGTCCTGGCCGTCCTCGCCGGGCGCGACCAGGACCAGCGGCCGCCCGCCGCAACCGACCTGACGGGCCTGCGCGTCGGAGTGCCGCGCAACTACTACTTCGACCGGGTCGCCCCGGAGGTCGAGGCCGCGGTCCGGCAGGCCGTCGACCGCCTCGCGAGCCTCGGTGCCCGGCCGGTCGAGGTCGAGATCCCGATGACGCGCTACATCAAGGCGACGCACTGGGGCCTGATGGTGCCCGAGGCCACCGCGTACCACGAGCAGACCCTGCGAACGGCGCCCGACGCCTACGGGCCCGATGTCCGCATCCTCCTCGAAGCCGGCGCCCTGATGTCCGCCGCGGACTACCTGCGTGCCCAACGCGCGCAGACGCTGATGCGCCAGGAATGGGCGCGCATGCTGGCGGAGATCGACGTGATCGCCGCGCCGACGGTGCCGGTGACCGCCGTGCGGGCCGGGGCGGAATCGATCGCCTGGCCCGACGGCACGAGCGAGAGCGCCTCCGACGCCTACGTGCGCCTGTCCGCTCCCGCCAACGTCACCGGGGTGCCCTCGCTGTCCGTACCGGTCGGCCGCGACCAGGCGGGCATGCCGATCGGCATGCAGCTGCTCGGGAAGCCCTTCGCGGAGGGCCTGCTGCTCCGGGTCGGGCACGCGTACGAGCAGACCGAGCCCGCCCGCGAGCTCGCGCCGGTGACCTAGACGCCCCTAGAAGCAATGCCTTTGCTTTAAGGTTGGGCCATGGGTAGGAAGCCGATGGCGCGTCCGGGCGGACGCAGTGCCCGGGTCCAGGAAGCGGTGCACAACGCCGTGCGCGAGCTCGAGACCGAGGTGGGCCGGGACGCGCTGACGGTTCCGCTGGTGGCATCCCGCGCCGGGGTCACGCCGTCGACGATCTACCGCCGCTGGGGCGACCTGCAGGAGTTGCTGTCGGACGTGGCGGTCGAGCGGCTGCGCCCCGAGACTCCGCCGGAGGACCGGGGCGCCCTGGCCGCCGACCTGACGGGCTGGGCCGAGCAGTTCCTGGAGGAGATGTCCTCTCCCCCGGGCCGCGCCTACATCCGCGACGCGCTGCTCGGCGACCCGGACGGCAGCAACGCCGGTCAGTGCTCGGCCTACGCGGCCGAGCAGATCGACGTCATCCTCGCCCGCGCGGCCGGACGCGGCGAGAGCGCACCCGGCACGGAGGCGGTCGTCGACCACGTCGTCGCCCCCATGATGTACCGCATCCTGTTCCGCCCCAGCGGTCTCGGCACCGCGTACGCCCGCGGGCTGGTGGCCGGGCTCCTCGGCGACCGCTGATCACAGATCGAACAACTCCGGCAACCTCACCGGCGACCGCGCGTCCTACGGCCGACATTGGTGCACGGAGAGGCGGAATCGATGATTCGAGCCAGGATTCTCGCGGTCGCGGCGGCTGCGCTGACGGTCGGGCTGGCGGCCTGCAGCCCCGGCGGATCGAACGCGGACGGACCGGGATCGGTCATCCAGGACCCGCCCGCGAACTCGGCCCCCGCCGAGTCGACCGGTGCCGGCTCGACCCCGGAGACCACCGCCGCCGGCTCGACGACCGCCAAACCGGAGCAGAAGCCGGACAACGGGCTCTGCAAGGCCACGGACCTCCAGCTGTCGTTCGGCAGGGGCGGCGCGGCGGCCGGCACCCACTACCGCCCGCTGATCTTCACCAACACCAGCGGCGACGAGTGCGTGATCCAGGGCTTCCCGGGCGTGTCCTACGTCGGCGGCGAAGACGGGCACCAGGTCGGCGCGGCCGCCGCCCGGGTCGACGAGAAGGGGCCGGCGATCACCCTCCAGCCCGGTGAGAAGGCCGCCGCCGTGATCGGGTTCGCGACCGTCGAGAACTACGAGACCGCCGCCTGCCGGCCGGAAACGGCCAAGGGCCTGCGGATCTACCCGCCGCAGGAAACGGCGTCGATGTACATCGCGTTCGACAACCCCGAAACCGGCTGCGCGAACGACAAGCTGCCCGGCAACCAGCTCACCGTGCGGAGCATCGAGGCGGGCACCGGCGAGCGATGATCCTTGGCGTGAGGCGCCATCCGAAGGCGCCGCACCGTCAGCGGCGCGGCGTCGCGCTCCGGACGCGGTAGGAATCGGGCGGCCGCACCAGCGCGTCCGGGTCGCCGGTGTACTCGATCTCCACGCCGTAGAGCTCGCGCGCGGCGTCGATGCTCACGTAGCCGTTGACGACGTCGTCGAGAACGCGGTCGACCGGCCGGGCCTCCGGATGGCCGTAGCCGCCCCCGCCCGGGAAGCGCAGCCGCACCCGGGAGTCGGCGCCGAGCCGGACGAGCTGCTTGCGCGGCAGCTCCCGGCCGGTGCTCGCGTCGACGAATTCCCCTGCCGCACCGGCGGATCCGGCCTCCGCACCCACGGCCGGGAACTCGACGCGGTCGATGTTCGCGTTCACGGTCCAGCCGTGCGGCCCGTGCCGCGACACCTCCACCGATTGGCCCAGCCCGCCGCGGAACCGCCCCGCGCCACCGGAATCCGGCCGCAGCTCCCGGCACCACTGCACCAGCGGCGTCAGGGTTTCCAGCACCTCGGTCGGCGCGGCGCGCACCCCGGTCGGGAAACCGGTGGTGTTCAGCCCGTCCTTGTCCGGCCGCGCACCGGTCCCGCCCGCGCCGAAGACCGTCAGCGTGAACGGCTGCGGCTCGTCGATGCCGGCGCCGCGCCACACCGTCATCCACAGGGCGTCCGCGCTCACCGCCGGCAGACCGCCGGTCACGGCCGGGCGGAGCGCCTCGAAGAGCAGGCTGGGCAGGAAGTGCCCGACGAGGTGGCGGGAGGCGACGGGCGCGGGTTCGACGCAGTTGAGCACCGAACCGCGCGGCGCGGCCACCTCGACCGGCCGGAACGACCCGGCGTTGTGCGGCACCTCCGGCGCCAGCGCCGCCTTGATCGCGAACGACGTGTACGCCCGGGTGTAGTTGAGCACCACGTTGACGCCGTGCGGGGACTGCGGCGACGATCCCGCGTAGTCGACTCGGACGGCGTCGCCGTCGACGGTCACCGCGACCGCCAGGTGGATCGCGTCGCCGTCGAAGCCGTCCGAGTCCATGCTCGCCGAGTACGTGCCGTCCGGGATCTCCCGCAGCGCCGCGCGCAGCGCCTCCTCGGAGCGCAACATGATCTCGGCGGCGACCTCGTCGATGCCGTCGAGGCCGAATTCGTCCAGCATCCGGTCGAGGCTGCGGATGCCGACCTGGTTGGCCGACACCTGCGCGTAGATGTCGCCCATCGTCTCGTTCGGCGTCCGCACGTTCGCCCGGACCAACCGCTCCAGCGTCCTATTAGGACCGTCTGCGGTCCGCAGCTTCAGGATCGGCAACCGCAGCCCTTCCTCGAAGACCTCGGTGGCCGCCGCGGACAGGATCCGGCCGCCGATGTCCGGCGAGTGGCAGCAACTCGCGAACCACGCGATCAGCACCCCGCCCCGGAACACCGGGGTGGCGATGGTGATGTCGTTGATCTGCCCCGAGGTCATCCACGGGTCGTTGGTGATCAGCACGTCGCCGTCGGCCAGGACCTCGGGCGGGTACTCGGCGACGATGTGCCGCATCCCGGTGGCCATCGCGTTGATGTGCCCGGGAGTGCCGCCGCTGGACTGCCCCACCATCTCCCCCGCCGAGTTGAACACGGCGCAGGCCAGGTCGAGGGATTCGCGCACCACCGGGCTGAACGCGGTGTGCACCAAGGCGGCCTGCTGCTCGTCCAGCAGCGAGTGCAGCCGGTTGGCGACCAGGCCGACCAGCACCGGATCGACGCGGCTCATCGGGAACCTCCCACGGCGAACTCGACGAAGATGCTGCTGTCGGCCTCGACGGTGCAGCGCGCACCGGGCGGGACGAGCAGCGTCGCTTCCCGCTCCTCCACCAGCGCGGGCCCGGTCAGCACCGTGCCGGCGCGCAGCCGGTACCGGTCGTAGACCGGCGTCGGCGCGTAGCCCTCCGGCGCGAAGTAGGCGTCGCGGTGCCCGGTCAGCGCGTCCTGTCCGTCCGAAGTGGACTCGAAGCCGAGCCGGGCGGGCGGTTCCGGGCCGCGCGCGGTGACCCGCCAGGTGAGCAGTTCCGGCTCGACGCCGGTGGGGGCGACCGTGCCGAAGCGCTGCGCGTACTGCCGCCGGAAGCTCTCCAGCACCTCGTCGCGCCAGCCGTCGCCGACCGGCGGGACGGGCACCTCGATCTCGCTGCCCTGCCCCACGAACCGCATCTCCAGCGTCCGCTCGTGGACGACGTCGGCGGCCGCGACACCGGACGCGGTCAGCACCTCGGCGCCCTCGCCTTCCATCTCCGCGAACAGCGCCCGCGCGTCGTCGAGCCCGATCTCACCGAGCAGCGCGTGCCGGGAGCGGACGACGTCGATCGACATCGGCGCCGACAGGAAGCCCAGCGCGCTGAGCACCCCGGCGGCCGGCGGCGCGACCATCGACGGCGACCCGAGCGCCCGCGCCACGCCCGGGCCGTGCAGCGGCCCGTTGCCGCCCGAGACGAACAGCGGCAGCCGGCCCGGATCCTGGCCGCGCTCGATGGCGTGCACCCGGGCGGCGTTGGCCATGCTCTCGTTCGCCGTGGTGTGGATTCCCCACGCCGCCTCCGGGACGGACACGCCCAGCCGGTCCGCCACCTGCTCCCGGATCGCCGCCGCGGCGGCCGCCGCGTCCAGCGGCATGTCGCCGCCCAGGAACCGGGCCGGGTCGAGGTAGCCGAGCACGACGTCCGCATCGGTGACGGTGCACCGCGTGCCGCCGCGCCCGTAGCTCACCGGACCGGGCTCCGAGCCCGCCGAATCGGGGCCGACGGTGATCAGGCCGAGCGGGTCGACGCGGGCGATCGAGCCGCCGCCGGTGCCGATCTCGATCATGTCGATCACCGGCGCCCGCACCGGCAGCCCGGAACCGGCGCGCAGCCGGTACACCCGGTCCACCTCGAAGGTGTGGGTGATCAGCGGGCGGTCCTGCTCGATCATGCAGAGCTTCGCGGTGGTGCCGCCCATGTCGAAGGCCAGCTGGTCCGGCCGCCGCGCGGTCCGGCCGAACGCGACGGCGCCCAGCGCACCGCCCGCCGGCCCCGACTCCAGCATCCGGATGGGGAACCGCCGCGCCACCTCGATCGCCGCGACGCCGCCGTTGGACAGCATGATCAGCGGATCGGTGCGCACCCCGAGCCCGCCGAGCCGGGCGCGCAGGTCCGCGAGGTAGTCCTCGACGAGCTGCTGCACGTAGACGTTCGCGAGGGTGGTGGAACTCCGCTCGTACTCCCGGATCTCCGGGTTCACCTCGCTGGACAGCGCCACCCGCAGCTCCGGCGCGGCGGCTTCGAGGATCTCCCTGGCCTGCCGCTCGTGCTCGCCGTTGGTGTGGCTGTGCAGGAAGCAGACGGCGACGGCTTCGACCCCGGCGGCGGCGAGTTCGACGCCGAGCTGCTTGACGGCGGCCGCGTCCAGCGGCGTCACCACCGCGCCGTCGGCGCGAACCCGTTCCCGCACGCCGAACCGCAGGTGCCGGGGCACGAGCGGGCGCGGCAGTTCGAGCCCGAGGTCGTAGAGCTCGTACCGGTGTTCGCGGCCCATCTCGACCACGTCGCGGAAGCCTTCGGTGGTGAGCAGCGCGGTGCGGGCGCCGCGGCGCTCGATCAGCGCGTTGGTCACCAGGGTCGTGCCGTGCACGACGGTCGCGATGCCGGCCGGGTCGAGCCCGTGATCCGCTATTGCCTGCCGCAGCACCGCTTCGACCGCCGCGGCGGGCTCGTGGTGGGTGGTCAGCGCCTTGCCCACGGCGACGATCCCGCTGTCGTCGAGGACCGCCAGGTCGGTGAAGGTGCCGCCGATGTCCACCCCGACCCGCAGCGCACGTGAATCTGCCATGGGAACCCTCCGGTTCGACGGGGAGCGCGCAACCCGGGACAGTACGGATCGTCAGACGATCTCGCAACGGATCGTCAGACGATCTGCCCGGGAACCACGGAGCCCGCCGGGTAAACTGCATGAACCGCGCGCGCCCGCCGCGGCCGGACGAAGGGGACCCACGTGACCGACACGAGCGGCGCCGCGAGCCGGGTGGCCGACGCGCTGCGCGCCGAGATCGCCGCCGGCGAGCTCGTGCCCGGCATGCGGCTGTCCGAAGAACGCGTCAAGCAGGCGCACGGCGTCTCCCGCAGCACGCTGCGCGAGGCGTTCCGGCTGCTGATCCGGGAGCGGCTGCTGGTCCACGAGCTCAGCCGCGGCGTCTTCGTCCGGCAGCTCTCCCGGCAGGACGTCACCGACCTCTACGAGGTGCGCCGGGTCATCGAATGCGCTGCCCTGCGGCACATCAGCAGCCTCGAACCGGCCGGGCTGCGCCGGCTTTCCGCCGCGATCTCCGACGGCCGCGAGGCCGCCGAGAAGGGCCGCTGGGACGACGTAGCGGCGGCCAGCATCAGGTTCCACGAAGCGCTCGTCGCGCTGGCCGGCAGCGCGCGGCTGGACGCGGTGGTCGGCGAGGTCCTCGCCGAGTTCCGGCTGGCCTACGCGCACATGAAGGACACCCAGGTGTTCCACTCGGCGTTCCTCGAGCGCGACGAGGAGATCGCCGACGCGCTGCGCTCCGGCGACGTGGAGGGCGCGGCGACCCTGCTGGACGCCTACCTCGTCGACGCCGAAGAGGCGCTGCAGAAACACTTCGTCGACTGACGAACGGCGAGCCGATGACGCGGCACGCCTTGATTATCGTCTGACGAACTCTTAAGGTCGGGCCACTCGCGGCCGCCGCGAGCACACCGGAGCGTCGACTGTCCACATCGGACCAGTCCAGTGCGGTCCGCGACACCGGCGCAAGCGCCACGCCTCGCTCGCCCGAGCCAAGGAGCGCTCCCCCATGCCCACTGACCTCTCCGACCGCACGAACGACCCCGAGCAGCAGCGGCGGAGCCACCGGCGAAGCGCGCCGTGAAGGGCGCCTGCTTCGGATTCTTCGTCGACTACTTCGACATCTACCTGCCCGTGGTGGCGCTGACCCCCGCCATCGCCTACTTCCAGGCCCAGGCGACTTCGAAAGAAGAACTAGAATCGTCGGTTCACCGCGCTGGAAAGGAAACCCGGTTGTGATCGGATTCGTATTTCGTCGGCTGCGTTTGGGATACACCAATTCTAGCGCCAATGCATTGAGCAGCAGGCATCCCAGCGTTTGAGCGGTGGCGTCGAGTGCGGATTTGACGCGCTTCTTCTCCACCTTGAGGGACTGGACAACAGTGTCGTGGTGTCCATGCGGGCGATCAGGCGATCCGAGGTGGAGCGGGCCGTCGCCGTGACGGCCGAGCTGCCGTTCGCGCACGGCGCGCCGCTGCACGTCGGCGACCCGGCGGAGATCGGCATCGCCGATCCGTCCACACCGGACTGGGGCGACCCGATGCCGCTCGAAGCCGACGAGGTTCCGGTGTTCTGGGCGTGCGGCGTCACCCCGCAGGCGGTGCTCGCCGAGGTGCGCCCGGAACTGGCGATCACGCACGCGCCCGGCTACATGTTCCTGACCGACCTGCGGGTCGCGGACCTGGTCGCCGGGCGCTGATCAGCGGCGAAGATCGCCGGCCGGGGCGTGCGCGTCCCACTCCGGCTGGGAGACGTCGGTGACCGGCGAACCGTTCGCGGCCGCCACCTCCGCGGTCACCGTCCACAGCCGACCCTTGTCGTCGAGCAGGCCGACCGCGCCCTGCGGGGACCGCAGGGCGGGCGCGGCGGAGCGGATCGTGCCGGCGACCGGGAGCTCGTCCAGCGCGGGCACCCGCTCGTCGAGAACCCTCGTGACCAGCTGCTCGGCGACGGAGCGGCGCTCGACGCGGACCCGCCGGCCGTCCCGCACCACGTCCACGGTGCGGGCCGGGGACGGCACCGCGAACCCGTCGAGGACCGCCGCTGCCTGCGCGGTCGTCCGGCACCCGTCGGCGCCGGCGACGTCGATGCCGAAGTGGCGGATCTCGGTCGGCGACGGAAACGCCGCAGTGGCGCGGAGAACGTCCACCGGAACCGTGCCACACGGGTCCGATGTGGACTCCGGGGCGTGCCCGTCGGGGCCGCGGACCAGGCCCGGGCCCTCCCGCCAGGGGCCGGGCACGACCACCGGCTCGTAGGGGTGGCGGGTGAAGTCCCGGTCCCAGAAGGTGATCGTGGTGCCCGCCGAGGTCTGGTGGGCGATCGCGAACGCGTCCAGCGCCGGAACCCACATCCAGTCCGCGCTGAAGGCGTCCACCACCGAACGCGAACGCTGCGCGCCCGCCGGCTGGAAACCCCGCTCCGTCAACGACTGCAACTGGTCGGTGAACTCGGGATTGCGCGCGCGGAGCACGAACTGGCCCGCCCCGTTCCAGCCCGCGCCGGACGCCGTGGTGTCGGTGAACATCAGGTAGAACCAGCCGTCCAGGTACAGCGCGGACGGCTGGCCCGCGCCGTAGACGTTCTCCCGGTTCACCTCGCGGGAAGCCAGGACGATCGGCCTGCCGCCGGCCTCCCGCCGCCAGGCCAGGCCGTCCTCGCTGCTGGCCACCCCTATGGCGTTGCCGTGCGCGTGATCCCCCGCCGCGCCGGTGTAGTAGAGGTAGTAGCGGCCGTCGACCCGCAGCACCGACGGATCGCAGGTGTGCATGCCGTCGAATGCGCCGGGCTGGCCGGTGAAGACCGGCACCGCGGGCGCGCCACCGGCGGCGAGGAACGGGCCGCCGGGGCTGCCCGACTCGGCCGTCAGGATGTCGTCACCCGGCGGGCCGACCCCGGGCAGCTGGCTGCACCACCAGGTGCGGTACTTCCCGCCCTCCACGAGCACGGTCGGTCCGTAGTTGTACGGCGCGGGCATCCCGCCCGCCGCCACCACCTCGGCGCTGCCGCGCTCGCCGCCGACATCCAACTCGACCGGGTCCTTCGGCGGCTCGACCCGCTTCTCCGCCTGCGGCGGCGGGCCGGGCGCGCCCTCGACCTGCGTACAACCCGACAGCAACGCGACGGCGGCCAGCGCGGCCGACCAGCGCAGCCCGATCCGATCCCGCACCGATGCTCCCCCCAGACCCGCGCCAACACCGAGGTGAAGGGCACCTGCACCCAACTTAGATCCCGAACGGACCAAGGCACGTCCGGTTCGTGAGTGTTTTGGGTCGCTATAGAGCCCTGTTTCCAAACTCATCCTGCGTGGCGGTGCAGGTAGCGGGACCTCAGGCGCCTTCTCGCTGTGGGATCCCCGACATCATGAATGACCAATTCATGATGTCGGGGCTGTCCTCGCGAGAAAACACCTGAGAACCCGCAGCGGTGCAAGCTCCGTAGGTGGGCTAAGCGGCTGCGCCGCTTCAAAGACAAACCCCGCCCTACCACACCTCGCACCCCGACATCCAAAACAGCCTCTATAGCAACCCAAACACTCACGACCCCGGACCGGGTGAACTAGCTGCGGGCCTTGTCGGCCAGCCAGCGGATGGCCAGCGGGTAGCCCTCGACGCCGAGCCCGGCGATGACGGCGGTGGACACCGCCGACAGGTAGCTGACGTGCCGGAACTCCTCGCGCTTGTGCACGTTGGAGATGTGCAGCTCGATCAGGTCGGCGGCGAGCTGCGCCGCCGCGTCGCGCACCGCGATCGAGTAGTGCGTCCACGCGCCCGCGTTGAGCACCACCGGCCACTGCTCGTCGGCGGCCTCGTGCAGCCACTGGACCATCTCGCCCTCGTGGTCGGTCTGCCGGACCTCCACCTCGACGCCCAGCTCCGCGCCCGCGCGCTCGCACATCCCGACCAGGTCGGCGTAGGTCGTGCTGCCGTAGACCGACGGCTCCCGCCTGCCCAGCCGGCCGAGGTTCGGCCCGTTGAGGACGAGCACCTTCACAGCAGCACCTCCGAGCCCGACTTGGCCTCGCCACCGGTGACCGCCGAGTACGCGGCGGCGATCAGCGACGGGTCCGGGCCCTCCAGGCGGCCGGGCTTGGCGAGGCCGTCCAGGACGACGAACCGCAGCACCCCGGACCGGGTCTTCTTGTCCACCCGCATCGCCTCCAGCAGCTGGCCGAGCGCGTCCGGGTCGTAGCTGGTGGGCAGGCCGAGCAGGTCGAGGACCCGCTTGTGCCGGTCGGCGGTCTCGTCGTCCAGCCGCCCGGCGAGCCGGGCCAGCTCCGCGGCGAACACCAGCCCGACGCTGACCGCCGCGCCGTGCCGCCAGCGGTAGCGCTCCCGGCGCTCGATGGCGTGGGCCAGGGTGTGGCCGTAGTTGAGCACCTCGCGCAGGTGCGATTCCCGCAGATCCGCGGCGACCACGTCGGCCTTGACCTGGACCGACCGGCGCACCAGCTCGCCCAGCACGTCACCGGCCGGGTCGGTCGCCGCCGCCGGGTCGGCCTCGATGAGGCGCAGGATCTCCGGGTCGGCGATGAAACCCGCCTTGACGATCTCGGCCATGCCGGCGACGAGCTCGTTGCGCGGCAGCCCCTCCAGCGTCGCCAGATCGGCCAGCACCAGGCTCGGCTCGTGGAACAGCCCAACGAGGTTCTTGCCCGCGTCGGTGTTGATGCCGGCCTTGCCGCCCACCGCGGCGTCCACCATGCCCAGCAACGTCGTCGGCACGTGCACCACGCGCACGCCGCGCATCCAGGTCCCGGCGACGAACCCGGCGAGGTCGGTCACCGCACCGCCGCCGAAGGACACGACGACGCCGTTGCGGTCCATGCCGACCTTGCCGAGGACCTCCCAGCAGAACCCGGCCACCTGCAGGCTCTTGCCGTCCTCGGCGTCCGGGATCTCCACCCGGTGCGCGTCCACACCGGCCGCGGCCAGCTCGTCGCGCACGGCTTCCACAGTGGTGGTGATGGTGGGCTGGTGCACCAGCGCCACCACCGATGCGTCGCGCAGGAAGTCGACGAGCTCGTCGAGCAGTCCCCGGCCGACCACGACGTCGTAGGGCTGCTGGCTGGCCACCCTGATCCGCACCGGCTCGGTCATCATCGTCCCTTCGGGCTTCAGTTCTGATCAGTTGGACGGTGTGCTGCTCGCGGCGAGCGCGGCGACGACCTGCTCCACGACCTCGCCGGTCGTCACGTGGTCGGTGGCGACCTCGACGGACGCCACCGAGCGGTAGATGGGCAGCCGCGCGTCCAGCAGCGCCTTGAAGGTGGCGCGCGGGTTCACCCCGGCCAGCAGCGGCCGCGCGGTGGACAGCCCGACGCGCTTGGCGCCCTCGGCCAGGCCCACGGACAGGAAGACGACCGGGTGCCCGGCCAGCCGCTCGCGGGTGAGCTCGGACAGCACAGAGCCGCCGCCGAGCGCCAGCACGCCGTCGTGCTCGCGCAGCGCCGCGGCGACCGCTTCCTCTTCCATGGCCCGGAAAGCGGGCTCGCCGTCGTTGGCGAAGATGTCGGAGATGGGCCGGCCCGCGGTCCGCACGATGTCGTCGTCGGTGTCCCGGAACGGCACGTCCAGGCGCTGCGCCAGCAGCCGACCGATCGTCGTCTTGCCCGCGCCCGGCGGGCCGATCACGACGGCGCGCGGGGCCATCACCGCACCTGCCGCTTCTCGGCGCGCTCGCGCAGCGAGGCCAGGTAGCCCTCGACGTTGCGGCGGGTCTCCGGCAGGGAGTCGCCGCCGAACTTCTCCAGCACGGCCTCCGCGAGGACCAGCGCGACCATGGTCTCGGCGACGACCGCGGCGCGCGGCACCGCCGTGATGTCGGAGCGCTGGTGCATCGCCTGCGCCGGCTCGCCGGTCACCATGTCCACAGTGGCCAGTGCCCGCGGCAGGCTGGAGATCGGCTTCTTGGCGGCGCGGACGATCAGCGGCTCGCCGTTGGTGATGCCGCCCTCCAGGCCGCCGGCCCGGTTGCTGTCCCGCCGGACCCACTTCGCGCCCTGGTCCGGGTAGATCTCGTCGTGCGCCGCGCTGCCGCGCCGGTGCGCGTTGGCGAAGCCCTCGCCGATCTCGACGCCCTTGATCGCCTGGATGCTCATCAGCGCACCGGCCAGCCGCGCGTCGAGCTTGCGGTCCCAGTGCACGTGGGAACCGATGCCCGGGGGCAGCCCGTAGGCGATGACCTCGACGACGCCGCCGAGGGTGTCGCCGTCCTTCTTCGCCGCGTCGACCTCGGCCATCATCTTCTCGGTGGCGGCGTCGCCGAAGGCGCGCACCGGGTTGTGGTCGATGGCGTCCAGGTCGTCCGGGCCGGGCAGCACGTCGTGCGTGGCGTCGACGCCGCCGAGGCTGATGACGTGGCTGACGATCTCCACGCCGAGCAGCTGCCGCAGGAACTGCCGGGCGACGGTACCGACGGCGACGCGGGCGGCGGTCTCGCGGGCGCTCGCGCGCTCCAGCACCGGCCGGGCCTCTTCGAAGCCGTACTTCTGCATCCCGGCGATGTCGGCGTGCCCGGGCCGGGGGCGGGTCAGCGGCGCGTTGCGGGCCAGCGACGACAGCACGTCCTCGTCGACCGGGTCGGCGGCCATCACCTGCTCCCACTTGGGCCACTCGGTGTTGCCGATGCGGATCGCGACCGGGCCGCCCTGGGTCCGCCCGTGCCGGATGCCGCCGATCAGCTCCAGCTCATCGGCCTCGAAGTTCATCCGGGGGCTGCGGCCGAAACCGAGTTTGCGCCGCTCCAACTGGGTCGCGATGTCGGCGGAAGTCACCTCGACTCCGGCCACCATGCCTTCCAGCACCGCAACCAGGGCGGGGCCATGCGATTCTCCAGCGGTCATCCAACGCAGCACACATAGATCCTGCCACGTTCAGTCCAGCTTGAACCCGCCCGGGGTCCTGCACTGCGCTTTCGCCCGAACACACGGCCACGGCAACCTCGGGACCGGCGTTCGGGCTGGCGCGACCAGCCGCAACCGGTGCATGCATTCCGCCTGCTCACGGCCACGGGGCGAAGGTGGTGACGAGCCAGGCCGGGGCGAGCATCGCTGGGCTGTGGGGGACGCCGCCGATCCTCGCCCAGAGCGCCGCCACCAGCGTCAACGCCGCCGCGGCCGCCATCACGAACAGCACCGCCGGCAACGAGACCGCGCCCACCACGGCGCCGAGGCTGCCCGCCAGCTTCACGTCGCCCGGGCCCATCGCCCCCGGCGACACCACGCGCACCAGCAGGTACGTCCCGGCGAACACCACCGCACCGGCGGCGCCGCCGAGCAGCACATCCGGCCGGAACACCGCCACGACGGCCAGCAGCACCGCGGCGACCGGATACGCGGGCAGGGTCAGCACATCGGGCAGCCGCGAGGCGAGCACATCGCACGCCGTCAGCAGCACCGCGAGCCAGCCGAGCAACAGCGGCACCGCCACCCACCACAACGGCATCCCGGTCGCCGCGCGCACGGCCACCACCGTCCACAGCAGACCCACCGCCACCTCGCACCACATCCGAGGCGGCCGGACACCCCTGCGCGCCGAGCACAACAAGAGCCGCCCGAGCCGGCCCGCGCCGAAACCCGCTGCACCACCGGCGATCCCGATCAACAAGACCATCGCACCAGCATCGACGCGCCGCCCCGGAACTCCGCGCACCCGATCGGCGAAACCCCGCGTGTCGGGAACCCCGCTGGGAACGAGCGAACGGCCTGTTCACCTCACCTAGCGAGGCGAACAGTCCGTTCGCTTCAAAAACCTGACGCGCCCCGCGCGAGGCTCAGGCGTCCACCGTGAACAGGGTGTCGCCCGTGACGACCTGGCCGTCCTCGCGGACGTCGACCAGGGCCTCCGGCGCGATGTCCAGCGCGATGACCGGGCAGATCGACGAGTAGCCGTGCGACTCCACCTCGGACGGGTCCCAGGTGACGATGCGCTGGCCGGCCTCGACGACGTCGCCCTTGGCGACGTGCAACTCGAAGCCCTCGCCCTTCAGCTTCACCGTGTCGATGCCCAGGTGCACCAGCACCGCGGTGCCACCGGGCGAGGCGACCACGAAGGCGTGCGGGTGCAGCGTCGCGATCGTGCCGGCCACCGGCGCGACCGCGTCGGCCCGCCCGCCGGACGGCTGCACCGCCACCCCGGGGCCCACCATGGCCTGCGAGAAGACCGGGTCGGGCACCTCGCTGAGGGCGGTGGCCAGGCCCGCCACCGGGCTGCCGACCTCCGTGCTCACCGCAGGTCCTCGATGTCCTCGGCCAGCGTGTCCGCCTCCGGGCCGACGACGACCTGCACGACGGAGCCCTGCACCATCACGCCGTGCGCCCCGGCGGCCCTCAGCGCCGCCTCGTCGATCTTCGAACCGTCTTCGACCTCGCAGCGGAGCCGCGTGATGCACGGCTCGATCTCCACCACGTTGCCCCCGCCACCAAGTGCGGCGAGGATTGCCGCGGCCTTGTCCTGAGCCACCCCGTGCTCCCTTCGTCCTCCGACGACGCGGGCGTTGCGCACCGCGTCGCGACGATCTTGCGCCACTCGGTGTCGATGCGGCAACGAATCGCGAGCCGTCTTGACACTCGATCGGATGAAAGCGCATTGTTCGCAACCGACTGGTTTAGACCGGACAGTACCAACTCGGCGGGACCGGTGAACAGCACCGGATCCGATCCGTTCGAGATCGACCGGCGCCGGTGCCCCCGGGCACCGGAAGCAAGTCCGATGGAGGCAGCGTGGCCGCACGGCGAACCGCGGACGGCAGTCCCCGCCCCGAGGGCGTGACTGACGTGCTGCGCGACGGCCCGACGCCGAAGCACGCCCAGCTGCGGGAAATCCTGCGCGAGCTGGCGAGCGAAGAACTGCTGCCCGGTTCGCCGGTGCCGTCGGAACGCGACCTCGCGGTGCGCTACGGCGTCTCCCGGCTCACCGTCCGCGAGGCGGTCGGGCAGCTGGTCGCCGAGGGTCTGCTGGTACGGGTCCGAGGCAAGGGCACCTTCACCACCCGGCCCCGGGTGGATTCCCAACTGCACCTCGCCTCGTTCACCGAGGACATGCGCCGCCGCGGCATGCAGCCGGAGACGGTGCTGCTCGACGCGACCGAGGCGATCCCGCCGCCGACCACCGCCGAAGCGCTCGGACTCCGGCCCGACCAGCCCGCGTACTGGCTGTACCGGCTGCGCAAGGCCGACGGTGCGCCGATGGCGGTGGAACGCGGCTGGTACCACGCCGGGCTGCTGCCCGGCCTGCTCGACCACGACCTGTCCGACTCGCTCTACACCCTGCTGGCCCGCAACTACGAGGTGCAGCTGGAAAGCGGCACGCAGACCGTGCTCGCCGAGGGCGCCGACGCCGAGACCGCGCGGCTGCTCGGCGTCCGCACCGGCAGCCCGGTCCTGGTGTTCCGCCGGATCTCCACGGCCCAGGGCCGCCCGGTCGAGGACATGACTTCCTGGTACCGCGGCGACCTGTACCAGGTGACGATGCAGCTGAACCGCATCCCGAGCGGCTCCGGCCACCACCGCCCGTCCAGGCGGCCGACCGGGCCGACCGGACGCGAACATCCCGCCAGACGACCCGGTGTCCACGACACAGGAGGTAACCGATGAGTGCCAACGCCACCGCGGCGAAGGGCGACAGAAAGGGTTTCGCCCTGCTGCAACGGCTCGGCCGGAGCCTGATGCTGCCGATCGCGGTCCTGCCCGCCGCCGCTCTGCTGAACCGCCTCGGCCAGGACGACCTGCTCGGCAAGGAGGGCCTCGGGGCTCTGCTGCCCTGGATGCAGCCCGTGGCCGGCGTGATCGGCGCGGCGGGCAACTCGCTGTTCAACTACCTGCCGCTGCTGTTCGCGATCGGTGTGGCGATCGGCTTCGCGAAGAAGGCCGACGGCTCCACGGCGCTGGCGGGCGCGGTCGGCTACCTGGTGCTCTCGGGCGTGCTCTGGGAGATCACCGGCACCGAGGCGGACAAGGCCTTCAACAAGGGCCCGTACGGGGTGCTCGGCGGCATCGTCGCCGGGTTGACCGCGGCCTGGCTGTGGCAGCGCTACCACCGCATCAAGCTGCCCGCTTACCTTGGCTTCTTCGGCGGGCGGCGGTTCGTGCCCATCATCACGGCGTTCGCCATGGTGATCGCCGGCGTGATCATGGGCCTGCTGTTCCCGATCTTCGACACCGCGCTGACCGCTTTCAGCGACGCGGTCACCCAGAACGCGGTGATCGGCGGCGGCATCTACGGCGTGATCAACCGGCTGCTGCTGCCGTTCGGCCTGCACCACATCCCGAACAACGTGGTCTGGTTCCTCTTCGGCGACTACCACGGTGAGAAGGGCGACATCGCCCGCTTCTTCGCCGGTGACCCGACCGCGGGCACCTTCATGACCGGCTTCTTCCCGATCTTCATGTTCGCCCTGCCCGCCGCGGCGCTGGCCATCTGGCAGACCGCGAAGCCGTCGCAGCGCAAGGTCGTCGGCGGCATCATGATCTCGGTCGCGCTGACCTCGTTCCTCACCGGCATCACCGAGCCGCTGGAGTTCGCGTTCATCTTCGTGGCCTGGCCGCTGCTGCTGGTCCACGCGGTGCTCACCGGCACCTCGATGGCGCTGGTCAACGCCCTGGACATCCACTCCGGGTTCGGGTTCTCCGCAGGCGCCATCGACTACCTGCTCAACTTCGGCATCTCGCAGAACTCGCTGTGGCTGATCCCGATCGGCCTGGGCTACGCGGTCATCTACTACTTCGTGTTCCGGTTCGTGATCACGAAGTGGAACCTGCGCACCCCGGGCCGTGAGGAGGACGACACGGAAACCACCGAGGCGAGCACGGATAATGCTGGTGAGGAAGCCAAGTCGGGCCCCGACAAGAGCTGATCCCCGGCCAACGCTTCCCCATTTCCCCGACGAACGGAGAGCCATGTTCGAGCGACGGGTCACCGTGGCAAGCAAGGTGGGGCTGCACGCGCGGCCGGCGGCACTAGTGGCCAAGGCCGCCGCAGCGCAGCCCGTGAAGATCACGATCCGCAAGGACGACACGGAGCCGGTGGAGGCGGGCAGCATCCTGGGCCTGATGACGCTGGGCGCGGGCCACGGCGACGAGGTCGTGCTCGCGGCCGAGGGCGACGGCGCGGAAGCTGCGCTGGAGCACCTCGCCCAGCTGGTCGCCTCGGACCTCGACAACAACTGACCCCACCAGCGCGAACGGCCCCTCCATCCCGAGGAGGGGCCGTTCGTCGCCCGCAATTTCCATTGAAATCGAACCTTCGATTTCAATGAGCCTTTTTCATCCTGCTTCGTGTTCGAGGGTGAGGATGGCTTGGGCGAGGGTGCCG